>DASUBK010000319.1:0-4081 GCA_035763305.1 Terriglobales bacterium
CGCGGTTATTTTCGCGGTACAGCGTTGGAGGAGATGGCTGCCGGTTTTGGCGGTCCTGCACAGCTGCGGTTCATGTCGAACTGCGCGCGCGTGCCCCACACCGACTGCTCCCAGTTGTCGCCGATGCGGGCGAAGGCGATGCTGGCAACCTCGCGGGCGCCGTACTCCATGGCCATGCGCGCAAATTGGTTCACCCGCACCACGATCTGTCGCCCACGGGTGGAGAGCCGCGCCAGGCTCGCCTGCAGACTGGTTGACCCAGACTTAATGAAATTCGGCGGCTTTGGCCAGCGCAGGGTCGCGGGGAGCGTATAGCGTCCGGCTGTAAGTACCACCAGCGGGCGATCGCCCAGCGAACCGGCGCGGCGGGCGGCATCGCCCACCTCGGGATTGCCCCTGGAGGCGATGGATGGGGGCGCCAGCCGCCACCGTCGAGTGCAACCGCAATTCAGGCCGGGGATTGACTTTCCCCAACTGCGGGTCTAAAGTGCGCGCCCTCTTCTCTTGCAACGGCTGAATCGTTGGGCGAGGTCCGTTCGGCCCGTAACGGTTTACTTTTCATTCGCAACAGAGAAAGAGGCAGGATGATGCGCTATGCACGTTTCTCATTTCTCCCGCTTGTGAGTCTTGGGATGCTCCTCACTTCCTGCGCTGCCGGCAAAACCGGCGGCGGAAGGGGCCTGCACGACAAGGCGCCGGTGGTGAAGTGCGAGGACCAGCGGGCGGGCCTCGATTTCACGCCCATTGATTGTCCCGCCGATGCCACGGCCGCCTGCAAAGCTGGAAACCGCACCATTGATGTCGACGCGTTTCTCAACGACGCCTCCCAGGATCCGACGGTGTGCGTGATCCAGGGTTCCAGCGACGTGATTACCTGGACCTCCGCCGACCACAAGAACTTTCGAGTCTCGATGGTGCAGGAAGGCGAGCACGGCAACGGTAAACCGGGATCGCCGTTTTCCAGCGGCCCGCCGTTTGGCCCGGATGCGAATCCGGGTGACAAGGCGACGGTGAAATCCACGCCGATCGGCTCCGCGTTGAAGAAGCTCGATCCGGGAAAGTGTTACGTCTTCAAATCGCAGATCAAGGTTCCGGGGTTCTGGGGTGACAAGTGCTATGACCCGCACATTTACGTCGGCTGCGACGGTTGTAGCACCGTCCAGTAGAGCGAAGGCTGTCTCCGGAATGCGCTGATGCAGCGCGCTCGGGGCTCGCTTGCGTTGTGTCCGGGGCCGGAACCGCAGTACGATACGCCCGTCTTCCCCCAGGGCATGCCATGGCTTCCCCGGAGACGCAGCCGCCGAGCTCTTCCTCCGCTCACGACCTGAGCGGAACCACGGTCGGCCGCTTCCGCGTGCTGCGCCGCATCGGCCGCGGCGGCATGGGCGAGGTCTATGCCGCCACCGACACCGCGCTCAAACGCACGGTTGCGCTCAAGCGCGTCGCGCCTCACCTGCGCGACGATCCGCAGCAGCTCCAGCGCATCACCAAAGAGGCGGAACGCGCCTCCGCCCTCAATCATCCCTCCATCGCCGCCATTTACGACCTGTTGCAGCAGGATGGCGAAGCTTTCCTCGTCATGGAATATGTCGAGGGCGTCTCCCTGCGCGAGCGTCTGCGCTCCAGGCTCTCGCGCGACGAACTGCTCGACATCGTCATCCAGTGCGCCGAGGCCCTGGAGGCGGCGCATGCCCGCGGCATCCTGCACGGCGACGTCAAGCCGGAAAATATCCTCATTGCCGCCGGCCGGGTCAAACTGCTCGACTTTGGCGTGGCGCGCCGCATTCCCACCGAAGTCGAGTTGACCACCGCCACCAACGACACCTGGGGCGGCACTATCGGCTACATGGCGCCGGAAGCCCTGATGCAGCAGGAGAGCGACCGCCGCAGCGACCTGTTTTCTCTCGGCGTCATCCTGTATGAAGGCATCTCCGGCCAGCATCCCTTTCGCGTTTCGAGCATGGTGCTCACCCTCGATCGCACCCTGCACCTCACCCCGCCCAGCCTGAGCACGCTGGCGCCCAACACCCATCCCGCGCTGGCCGCCATCGTTGACCGCCTGCTGGCGAAGGATCCCAAGGACCGCTATGCCAGCGCCGCCGATCTCGCCCACGACCTTCGGGGATTGCTGGAGGGCACGGCGGTCGTGACCACTGCGATGCCGCGGCGCCCGCGACGGGTTCGGAAGCCCGCTACGCGTTGGGCGATTGCAATTTTCCTGGTGGTGACGCTCGCGGCAGCGCTGGCGCTCCTGGCCTCACGCTGGTGGCCCTCGGCGCCTCCGCTGCCCGCGCACAAAGTGCTCGCGGTGCTGCCCTTCCGCAGCGAAGGCGCCACTTCCGATGAGCAGGCCTACGCCGACGGCATCGGCGCCGGCGTAAGCGCCCACCTGGCGCGCGTGCTGAGTCCCGACCAGGCGCAGGTCGCGTTGTACAGCGACGTCCTTCGATACAACGTGAGCAGCGCCGCGCAGGCGCGCAAATCTCTCGGCGCCAACCTCGCCCTGCAAGGATCGCTGCGCCGCGCCGGCGGAAGCCTGCAGCTGCAGTACTCCCTCAGCGACACGCAAACCGGCAACGTGTTTCGCGCCGGCCAGTTGTCGGCGGCCGATAGTTCTCCGTCGTCGCTGGAGCAGCAGGCGGTGGACACGCTTGTCGCCGCCTTGCATTTGCGTGCTGTGCGCGGCCCCGCCGCAACCCCGACCTCCCCTGCCTCCGCCGATTATCTGCGCGGTCAGGGGTATCTGCAGCGCGGCACGCCCGACGGCATCGAAAATGCCATCGCCGCCTTTTCTCAGGCGCTGGCCCACGATCCCAAACTCGCGCCCGCCCTGGTGGGTTTGGGCCAGGCCGATCTGCGCAAGTTCAACAACGCCCACGATCCGACCCTGCTCGATGCGGCGCTGCAAGCCTGCTCCCAGGCGGTGCTGCTGGATGCCGCCGACGCTACCGGGCCGCTGTGCCTGGCCGGCATCGCCACGCGTCGCGGCCGTTACAGCGAAGCCGCGGCGCAACTGGAGAAGGCCGTCGCTCTCGATGCCCGCAATACGCAGGCATTGAGCCAACTCGGCCTCACCTACCTGCGGCTGGGGCGCATCGAACTCGCGGAGGAGACCGCGGCGCGCGTGATCCAGGTTCGCCCTGACTTCTGGGCCTCGCATGTTTCCCTCGGCGACTTCTACAGCCTCATCGGCCGCTACCAACAGGCGATCGAACAGGAACGCGAAGCGGTTCGCCTTGCACCCGATCTCAGCGAGCCTTACTTCGCCTTGGGTACCTCGCTGCTCTTCGCCGGTCAATACGACGAGGCGGTGACCGCGCTGCAGCATTGCGTCTCCCTGGCGCCCGATTATCGCGTCTGGTCGAATCTCGGCACTGCCTACCTGGCGCTGCGCAAGTTCGATGACGCGGTCAACAGCTTCGAACAGGCGTACCGCATCGCCCCCGGCCAGTTCGTCGCGGCGGGGAACCTGGCTCGTGCCTATTACTGGAGCGGCCGTAAACCACAGGCCCAGGCCCAGTATCGCGACGCCATCCGCGCCGCCGAGGCCGCCTGGCGCGTCAATCCCAAGGACTACGGAGCCGCACTGATGCTGGCCGCCTTCCACGCCATGGTGGGCGAACCCTCGCAGGCGATGCAGTGGCTGACCCGCGCCCAGGCGCTCAATCCCAACGATGCGGAGTGGTGGTACTGGGCGGCGATTCTCCACAACCAGTCCGGTGACCGCGTCAGAACCTTAAGTGCGCTGGAGAAAGCGGTAGCCCTGGGCTACTCGCGCAGCGATGTGCGCTCGGCGCCGGAATTGGACAATCTTCACAGCGACCCGCACTTCCAGGCACTGGTCCGCGCCCAATAAGGAATCACGTAGTCGCAGAGCCTGCCCTGAGCTTGTCGAAGGGCGCCTCCGCCTGCGGGACCCCTCGCGTCACCCGACCCACGTAGCGGGAACCGTATCTCTGCGCTGCTCTAACCCCCTGCCCGACTGGGACATGCACCTGCGGATTGTCCTTTTGGATACTTTGTGGGTTAAGGGGCAGCCCCTCTGGGTTAGAATGTCGACACCCGTCGTTCGCCACTTCGT
>DASUBK010000320.1:0-7014 GCA_035763305.1 Terriglobales bacterium
GAATCGCCTGCGTCACCGCCGCGAAGCCGAGAAAGAGGCCGAAAAGCAGGTGGGCCGCTCGGGGGAAAACCCTAATTACGAGGAAGTAATTCGCCGACGTCTCGACGGCGCCCGGAAAGAGATTGAGAAATATCCAGAGTACGACTATATTCTTGTCAACGACCGCCTGGAGCAATCCATTGACGATCTGAAGGCCATCGTGGCGGCCGCGCGCATCCGGCGCTCGGGAGCGGTGCCTTCGTCCGGCGACTCCGACGTATTGGCCCGCGCGCAACGATGCCGAAGGGAAAACGTCAGCCCCCGCGCGCAGCAGATTCTGGCCTCGTTCGCTGAACCGGCTGCCCCCAGGAAGGAATGAGGTAAGAAGTCCATGAAGCTCATCGAAGGTTTCGACAGCAATTACCGCTACATCCTGGTCGCGGCCCGCCGCGCCCGCCAGATCCAGTCCGGCGCCCGCCCGCTCATCGAAACCGCGGTCAAGAAGCCCTGCAAAGTCGCTCAGGAAGAGATCAAGCAGGGCAAAGTGAAGTGGGTCATCCCCGAAATCCCCAAGTCCGCCGTCTCCGTCGCCAACGAGTTCTTCGATAAGGCGATGGCGAAGTAGTTGGGCACAGTGCTGTGGCACAGCCGCCCTCGGCTGTGATGCTGTGCTTCTGAGTTCCCGCTGATTCCTCGCTCTGCGCGCGTGCGCCGTAGTGTGCGCCGCCGTCTTTTCACGACTAGTGAGCGGTCGTCAGTCTGACCGCTTCGTCTCACTTCTGCGGCCGCGCCGGTTGCGCCTGCGCCTGGCCGCTGGCCTTCTCGATCTGCTCCAACTGCCCACGCGCCATCTCGGCGTCCTTGCCCGCGGGACTGAACTTCAGGAAGGTACGCAGCTCTTCGGCCGCCGCAGCATATTCCTTCTTCGCCACCATGATCTGCGCCAGCAGTAAGTTGATCCTGGGCAGCTTGTGCTGCGAATCCAGCTTTTTCAATCGCACCGCGCTGCGTTCCGCCAGGTCGTCGCGCTGAAGATTGAAGTACGCCGCCGCGTTATAGAGATACGCCACGGGATACGAGTACGGATCCAGGGCCAGCAGTTTGTCGGTGATGCTCGCCAGTTGTTGCCAGTCGGTGCGCACCGCCGCGAGTTGCGCCAGGCCCATGTAGGGCGGGACATATCGTGAATCGGCCTCCACCGCCTTCTGATACTCCTGCTCCGCCTCTGCGCTATTCTTCAGATGTACCTGCGTCTCCGCCAGGTAGAACCACGCCTCGGCGTAGTTGGGATCCATCTGCACTGCCTTCTGGAAATCCGCCAGAGCTTCCGGATATTTTTCCTTCAGGCCATTCTTGCGGCCGTTCTCGACGGCTTTTTTCGCCGCCTTCGGCGCTTTCAGCGAAGTCACGCTGATGACCGATCCTTCGCTTTTGACCATCGGGTGCAACACGATGGTGCCGACGTTGATCATGAAGTCGTGCACCTTGTCCGCCAGTTGCACTTCATCGGAGCGATAGCCAGGCAGGGCGGCGCGGATGCCGCACAGCATCAGCGTCTCCGCCGAGATTCCCGGCCCCGCGCCGGGATTGAGGCTGGTGTAGCTGCCGCCGGGATTGCCGAACGGTCCGTTGGACGCGCCCGGAGGCCCGGGCATGTCGGGCAGCATGGCGGAATCCACCGATGCTTCCTGGATCATCGCCAGGTTCTGCCCCGCCTGAAAGCTGAAGTAGCCGCTGCTGTCGGTGTACGCCTCGCGAATCGGGCTGCCGGAGCATACCCGCTCGATGGTCACGCGCCGGCTGACCTGCGCGCCGTCTTCCATGCGCACCACTCCTTCGATGATGTAGGGGCGATTCATCTGCGGCCGTGGCTGGCGTGTCTGCGGAATGGTGGTGGGTGTGGTCGGAACGCTGGGCGACGCGGAGCCGCCGGTCTTGCCCCCGCCTTTTTGCCCCAGCGCCGGTAAGCAGAAAAACGACGAAGCGCAAACCAGCGCGACGATCATCCACAGCTTGCGATTCATAAGCCGGACCTCCAGATGCGGGCGGGAACTCGGCCCCAGGGTCGGCCGACACAGGAGTGAGAAGTCAAGGATGTTAGGCCCGCTCCCGCGCCAAGTCAAACCACTCGACACAGCTGAGATGGACCACGCTGGGGAAGTTACACCGTCGCGCTGCCGCGCCGAGAAACACTCCGGCAGCACCTGCTCTGCCGTTGCCAGCGGTGGAGATGCAAGTACCCTACTTCTGCGGCTGGGCCGGTTGCGCCTGCGCCTGGCCGCTCGCCTTCTCGATCTGCTGCAACTGGTTGCGGGCCATATCGGCTTCCTTCCCCGGGGGGCTGTACTTCAGGAAGGTGCGCAGCTCCTCGGCCGCGGCGGGATACTCTTTCCTGACCACCCGGATCTCCGCCATCAGCCGGTTGATCTTGGGCAGCTTGTGCTGCGTATCGAGCTTTTCCAATCGCTCCGCGCTGCGCTGCGCCAGGTCGTCGCGACGGAGGTTCCAGTTGGCGGCGGAGTTGTAGAGGTACGCCATCGGGTAGGTGTAAGGGTCCAGCGCAATCAGCTTCTCGGTGACCGCGGCCAGCGGTTCCCACGCGGTGCGCCCAACCAGGAGCTGCGCCAGGCCCATCAACGGCGGCACAAAGTGTTCGTCGGCGTCGATCGCTTTCTGGAAGTCCTGCTCCGCCTCGGCATTGTGGTGCAGGTGAATCTGCGTCTCAGCCAGGTAGTACCACGCCTCGGCGTAGTTGGGATCGATCTGCACCGCTTTCTGGAAATCCGCCAGCGCCTCGGGATACTTTTCCTTCTGGCCGTTCTTGCGTCCGCTCTCGACAGCCTTCTTGGCCGCTTTCGGAGCCTTCAAGGAAGTGACGCTCACGACCGTGCCATCCGTCTTGACCAGAGGGTGCAGCACGATGGTGCCGACGTCGATCATGACTTCGTGCGACGACACTTTGTCGGCCAGCTCCACCACATCGGAGCGGTAGCCGGGCAGCGAGGCCCGGATGTCACACAGCATCAACGTCTCGGGCGAGATCGACGGTCCCACCCCCGGATTGGGGCTGGTATAGCTGCCGCCGGGATTCCCCCACGGTCCCGTACCGCTCTGCACCGCCGATCCGTTATTGCTGGTCTGATTGCTTTCCGCCGGCGGGCCGGGAACGTTCGGCGCCATCGCCGAGTCCAGCGACGCCTCCTGGATCATGGTCAGGTTCTGCCCTGCCTGGAAGCTGAAGCCGCCGCTGCTGTCGGTGTAGGCCTCGCGGATCGGGCTGCCGGCGCACACCCGCTCGATGGTCACGCGGCGGCTCACCGGAGTGCCATCCTCCATCCGTACCATGCCGTGAATCACAATCGGCCGGTTGAACTGCGGCGGCGGCTGTTGCGGACGACTGTTCCCAGTTCCTGAGTCTTTTTGCCCTTGCGCTGCCAAGGCAAGCAGCAACACCATGAACAACACGGGAAGCAGACTCAGGACTCTGCGAAGCATAACCGGACCTCCAGACGCAGGCAGGAACTCGGCCCCGGGGAGCGGCCGGTACTGGAGCGAGTGGTCAGGAATGTTAGGCCCGCTCCGGCACCAAGTCAAACCGCCGGACCCACGGAGATGCACGATGGTGGAGGAGTTACACCGTTTCCGGCGCTGCGCAGCGAAACAGTCCCGGCAGAACCTGCGCTGCCGCTCCCATCAGGCAGGATTCGAAGTAGGCTCGGTTGGCCGGCTCTTCCGGGCCCACGTAGTACGAGCGCACGCGATTTCCCCGGCTGCGCGCGTAGGCGACGAAGCTGGCCGCCGGCTCGACCACGCCCGAGGTCCCCACCGCGACAAATACCGTGCAGCGCTCCAGGGCGGCAAAGATGCGGTCCATCTCGTACGGCCTCTCGCCGAACCAGCAGATGTGGGGGCGGATCTGCCCGCCGCACTCGCAGCGCGGCACCGCCTCTTCATAGCTTTGCGAATCGGCGAACGGCGGGCGCGAGCAGCGGTCGCAGCGGCTCTTGAACAGCTCGCCGTGCATGTGCAGCACGCACTTCGATCCGGCCATCTCGTGCAGGCAGTCCACGTTCTGCGTGCACAGGAAGAGGCGCTCGCCAATGGCCCGCTCCAGTTCCGCCAGCGCGCGATGCCCGGCATTGGGCTCCTTGCCGGAGTGCACCTGCCGCCGCATCGAATAAAACTCCCACACCAGATGGGGATCGCGCGCCCACGCCAACGGCGAAGCGACTTCCTCGACGCGGTAGGTCCGCCACATGCCGCCCGCGCCGCGAAACGTCGGCAAGCCGCTCTCCGCGCTGATCCCCGCGCCGGTGAGGACGAACACATGGTCGTCAGCCCGGATTGGAATTTCGCTAGTCATCGAGAAAAAGCCCAACCCAGAGGACGCAGAGGATTTGGGATTTGGGATTTCTGGTTTACCTGCGGTTTGCTTGAATTTGTCATCCGGAGCGAAGCGAAGGATCTATGTTTTCTCTTGGGGCGGAGGAAAAGCATAGATCCTTCGCTTCGCTCCGGATGACAACAAGCGGACGAGAAACCTCACAACGGCGCAGGCACAAATCGCAAATCACAAATCAAAAATCGCAAATCCTCCGCGCCCTCCGTTCCTTCGCGTCCGGCTTCCTATCCCCCCAGCGCCCTCTGAATCGCGCCAGCGATGGCCTCCGTTAGCCGCCGCATGGTGGCCTCCGAATCCGCTTCCACCATCACCCGCGCCAGCGACTCGGTGCCGGAATAGCGCACCACCACCCGCCCGTTGCCGTCGAGTTCCTTTTCCGCGGCGCGAATCGCCTCCGCCACCTCGGACACCTGGTCGAACGGTTTTTTCTCCCGCACCTTGATGTTCTTGATGGTTTGGGGGAAGACCTTCATCTCGCCCACCAGTTCCCCCAGGCTCTTGCCGCTCGCCGCCACGACTTGCAGCACGCGCAGCGCGGTCAGCAGCCCGTCGCCGGTGGTAGCGTCGCCGTCGCGGAAGATGATGTGCCCCGACTGCTCCCCGCCCAGCACCGCGCCCGACTTTCCCATCTCCTCCAGCACGTACTTGTCGCCGACGGGCGCGCGCAGCATGCGGACGTTTTCCTTGCGCAGCGCCACTTCCAGGCCCATGTTGGACATGGTGGTCGCCACCACGGTGTCGCCGCGCAGCGTGCCGCGCTTCTTCATCTCCCGCGCCGCCACCAGCAGCACCGCGTCGCCGTTCACCACTTTTCCCTTGTCGTCGGAGAACAGCGCCCGGTCGGCATCGCCGTCGAAGGTCACGCCGGCGGCGTACTTTCCCGGCTCTTTGGCGATCTCGGCGGCGACGAATTCCGGGTGCAGCGCGCCGCAGCCTTCGTTGATGTTGCGCCCGTCGGGGCGGTCGTGCAGGAAGGCGGCCGTGATGCCGCAGGCGGCAAACACGCGATGCGCCACCGGCGTCGCCGCGCCATTGGCGCAGTCCACCAGCACCCGCATGCCGCGAAATTCGGTGCCGCGGACGTTCGCCGCCAGCCATTCCACGTACTTCTGCAGCAACTCGGGATGAGTATGCGCCACCGACGCCTGCATCCGCGGCTCGGGAATGCGCGCCGGATCGAAGCCCTTCGCACGGCCGTGCAGCAGGTCGAAAATGTCGGTCTCGATCTTCTCCTCGGTCGCGTCCGAGAGCTTGTAGCCGTCGTGGCCGAAGACCTTGATGCCGTTGTCGGTCCAGGGATTGTGCGAGGCGGAGATGACGACGCCCGCGGAAAAACCGCCGCGCGCCAGCAGCGCCACCGCCGGGGTGGTGATGACGCCCGCGCTCTGCACCTTCGCTCCCGCCCACTCCAGCCCGGCGGTCAGCGATTCCGCGATCCAGCAACTCGACTCGCGCGTGTCCTGCCCCAGAACCACGTCGGCGTGCTCGCGCCGCTCCCGCAGGTGCCGCCCCAGCGCCGCTCCAATGCAGTACACGGTGGGATGGTCCAGCGGGGGATCGCCCGCCACCCCGCGAATTCCGTCGGTCCCGAACAGCATTCTCATCGGCCCGCCGATCCTCCTCCTCCAGCGGATTGTAAATGCAGGATCGCGGCGAAGCCTCAGAGTCCTGCATCTTTTGTAACCTGCCTCATAACGACTGTGGGCGCGAATCTGTTGTATGGTTCTCGGGAACACCCCCGATCCTGCGATGACCGCCGCCTCCATGGAATTGCCGGGCACCACGTCCCCATCGGCTCCGGCAGTGCCCGCACCGGCTGCCGCCCGCCAACCGGCTTTCCGCATCGTGTGCGCCGCCCTGCTGGTCCGCCTGGTCCTGCTTCTGCTTTCCCATGGCGTGCACTTTGTCGAATCGCGGCTGAAAGACCCAACCTCCTTCGTCAACGAGACCACCAACATCGCCGCTTCCATCGCCGCCGGCCACGGCTTCGGAACGCCCTTTGTCGCCGTCATCGCCGGCGAAGGCTACACCGGTCCCAGCGCCTGGATTGCTCCCGTTTACCCTTACCTGTGCGCAGCTTTTTTCAAAGCGGCGGGGAGCTATAGCCGCGGCGCGTTCGTCCTGCTGCTCCTGCTGCAGTGTGTGTTCTCCGCCCTGACTTGCATTCCCATTCTGCGCATCGGCGAACTCACCGTCGGCCCCCGCGCCGGATACATCGCCGCCCTGCTGTGGGCGGTCTTTCCCTGGTTCAGCGTCTGGGCGATTTCCTGGATCTGGGAAATCAGCCTGAGTGCGCTGCTCATGTCGCTGCTGTTCTGGTGGGCGCTGCGCCTGAAGGATTCCTTCCGCAATTCCCAGGCGCTGCTCTTCGGCGCTGCCTGGGGATTTGCGCTGCTGGTGAATCCCGCGCTCTTGATGTTGCTTCCCGTCTCCCTGCTCTGGTTGACGACGGAGCGGCGGCGCGTGGGAACGCCCTGGCTGCGCAGCAGCGTCCTGGCGCTGCTGGCTTGCGCCCTGGTCACCGCTCCCTGGATCGTGCGCAATCGCGTCGTCGTCGGATCCTGGTCCTTCATCCGCGGCAACTTCGGCTTCGAGTTTGCCCTGGCGAACTACCACGGCAGCAAGGGCTTGAG
>DASUBK010000321.1:0-7209 GCA_035763305.1 Terriglobales bacterium
GTACCTGCTGGCGCAGGGCACGATGGGCCTCTCGGTCGCCTTCGATCTGCCGACGCAGATCGGCCTGGATTCCGATAGCCCGTGGGCGATGGGCGAAGTGGGCAAAGTCGGCGTCGCCATCGATTCCATCGAGGACATGGAGCGCCTGTTCGACGGCATCCGGCTGGACAAGATTTCGACGTCGATGACCATCAACGCCACCGCGGCGATCCTGCTGGCGCTGTACGTGTCGGTCGCCAAGCGCCAGGGCAGCGATGTCCGCAAGCTCTCGGGCACGGTGCAAAACGACATTCTGAAGGAGTACATCGCCCGCGGGACTTACATCTACCCGCCCAAGCAGGCGATGCGCATCGTCACAGACATCTTCGCCTACGCCAACCAGCATGTGCCCGAGTGGAACACCATCTCCATCTCCGGCTACCACATGCGCGAGGCGGGATGCACGGCGGTGCAGGAAGTGGCATTCACGCTGGCCAACGGCATGACCTACGTGCAGGCGGCGATTGACGCCGGCCTGGACGTGGACAAGTTTGCGCCGCGGCTGTCGTTCTTCTTCGCCTGCTTCAGCAACTTCCTGGAGGAAGTAGCCAAGTTCCGCGCTGCGCGGCGTATGTGGGCGCGGATCATGAGAGACCACTTCCGGGCGAAGAACCCGCGTTCGTGGATGCTACGCTTCCACACCCAGACCGCGGGCTCCAGCCTGACCGCGCAGCAGCCGGAGAACAACATCGTGCGCACCGCGCTGCAGGCGCTGGCGGCGGTGCTGGGCGGGACGCAGTCGCTGCACACCAACTCCTACGACGAGGCGCTGGCGCTGCCCACCGAGCAGGCGGTGCGGGTAGCGCTGCGCACGCAGCAGATCATCGCCTACGAATCGGGGGTGGTGAACACCATCGATCCGCTGGCGGGTTCGTACTTCATCGAGTCGCTGACCAACCAGGTCGAAGAGGGTGCGCAGGCGTACCTGAAGAAGATCGACAGTCTGGGAGGCACGCTGAAGGCCATCGAGCGCGGCTTCGTGCAGCAGGAGATCCAGAACGCGGCCTACCAGTACCAGCAGGCGGTGGACCGGCTGGAGCAGGTGGTGGTCGGGGTGAATCGTTTCGAGCAGGAGCAGGAGAAGCCGATCGAGATCCTGCGCATTGACGAGCAACTGGAGCGCAAGCAGGTGGAGCGAGTGCGATCGCTGCGCGCGCGGCGGGATCGCGGGCCGTGGGAGGCCGCGCTGAAGAAGGTGGAGGACGCGGCGCGGAACGGAGACAATCTGCTGCCGCACATCATCGGCGCGGTGGAGGCGTATGCCACCGTAGGCGAAATTTCCGACTGCCTGCGCCGCGTGTTTGGGGAATACAAAGAAGCGGTCGTCATCTAGCCCGCCGCCAAGCGGTTTAAACTTCTACTCTGATGCCTGCCTTGCCCGCGCGCACTTCCCGCCCCCGCGAGTTCTGGAACCGCCTCAGCGAAGGCATGGAGTTGAACCAGCTGTGGGGCGAGTTCCGCCGCGACGCTCGATCGTCGTACCGCTTCTACTCCCATGACATGGCCGCCGAGGAAGCGGCGGGCGTGCCGCGGTGGCAGCGCTTCGTCCACCACGCCAGGCAGTTCTTCTGGGCGGTGATGATGAAGCTGACGCCCGCCCGGCGGGTGGTGCTGCTCGTCGCACTGGTGCTGCTGATCATCCCCCAGGGCAACATCCAAACGCGGGGAACGTATATCCAGTGGGGCGGCGCGCCTTATTTTGCCGGCCTGATGCTGTTGGCGGTCCTGCTGCTGGAAGTAAGCGATCGGGTGCTGATGAAGCGCGACTTGGAGATCGCGCGCGATATCCAGCAGTGGCTGGTGCCGCGGGGGACACCGCAGATTCCCGCGCTCGACATCGCTTTCACCACGCGCCCGCAGAACACTGTGGCCGGCGATTACTACGACCTGCTGCCCCTGCAAGGCGGCACCCTGCTCATCATCGCCGACGTGGCCGGCAAGAGCATTCCCGCCGCGCTGCTGATGGCCACGCTGCAGGCCAGCGTGCGCACCCTGGCGCCCCATACCGACTCGCTTCACTCCCTGGTTTGCGGCGTGAATCGTTATACGTGCGAGAACAATCGCGGCGGATCGCGTTTTACCACGGCCTTCTTCGCTGCCTGGGATCCCGGCACCCGCTGCCTGAGCTACGTCAACGCGGGACACAATTATCCCGTCCTGCTGCGCGCCGGCGGCGCGGTGGAGCGACTCGAGGCAGGCGGGATTCCTCTCGGCATCCTTCCTGACGCGAACTACGACTGCGCTTCGGCAACCCTCAATCCGGGCGACGTGCTGTTTGTGTTCACGGACGGAGTCGTGGAGGCGGTGAACGAGCGCGAGGAGGAGTACGGCGAGGAGCGCCTGCTGCCGCTGTTGGCGGCGGTTCGAGGCGACTCCGCCGGCGGAATCGTGCAGCGGGTGATGGGAGGAATCGACGCCTTTGCCGCCGGCGCGCGGCAGCACGATGACATCACCTGCCTCGCGGCACGCGTGCTGTGAGATGGCTCCAGCGTTAAAACGAAACGTTGCGCGCGAGGCCGGGCGCGGTCCCATCCTGCCGGAGGTCACTTTGGTACATGGTACGAATTTCCACGCAACCTTTCTGGAACTTTGTCCCCGGCAGCGGGTTTCATGGGAGCGAACCTGGCAAACCGGGGAATAGCCAGGCGCAATTTACTGGAGAGGCCTGGTTATGAATTCCAGCAAGAATCTGCTGTTGAGCGCGGCGCTCGCATTAGCGCTGACGCTGGCCGGATGCGCCGGCGGAAACAACTCTTCGACCACCACTACAACCACCACTACAACCACCCAGTCGCAATCGGGTTCGGTGAGCCTGATGGTGAGCGACGATTCCAGCGACGACTGGTCCACGGTCGGCGTCAAGGTGCTCAGCGTGGCGCTGGTGCCGCAGGGCGGCGGATCGCCGGTGACCATCTACACCGCGGCCAGCCCGGCGCCGATGCTGAACCTGGTGCAACTCGATCAACTGGACGAAATTCTCGGCGACGTGAGCGTTCCGGCGGGAACCTACAACAAGGCCATCATGACGGTGAGCGCCAATCCTGCAGACATCCTGCTGATCGCGTCGGAGGATCCGGAGAGCGGCTTCCCGCTGGCGCCGGGCACAACCGTCCCGGCAAGCCAGATCGAGGTGCAGAACGCCACCGGCAGCGGCAGCAGCGCGACCGCGGCGGTCACGCTCAAGTTGGACGCGCCGCTGACGGTCACCAGCGGGTCGAGCGATCCCCTGGACCTGGAATTCGATCTCGCCCACCCGGCATTCCTGGTGGACCACACGTTCAACGGCGCCACCCTCTGGGCGGTGAATTTCAATGCCGCGCTGCGCCACCACCGCATCCGCGACATCCGGCGCGTAGTGCTGCGCGACATTTACGGCTCCGCGACCGGCGTGTCCAGCGATAACACCACCCTGACTATCACGCGGGTGCACCCGGTGCTGCCGCCCACTAACCCGGAGACGGCGGTCACCGGCAAGCAGACGCTCAACATCCTGGCGGACTCGGTGAACGGCACCATCTTTTACGACCTGGACGCGAAGACGCACACGGTCATCAAGGATTTTTCCAGCATCGCGGGAACGATCACCGGCAAGTACGTGCGGGTGGCGGCGCGCTACCAGCAGAACGGCACGCTGGTGGCGGTGCGCATGTGGGCCAGCAGCTCGTTCCAGAGCGTGTGGCTGAATCCCGAAGGGCACGTGCTGCACGTGAATACCACCAACAACACCATCACGGTGCTGAACGAGTCGGCGCTGCCGGTGACGGTGGCGGTGGACAGCAACACCCAGTTCTTCTTCCGCAGGCCGTTTGACGCGGTGGCGGACACCACGCCGATCGGCACCGGAACGGCGTTCCTGTCGAACCTGGTGCGGGGCTTCAAGGTGCATATCAGCGTGGTGGACCCGCTGGCGACCACGCTGGTGGCGCAGACGGTGGACATCGAAATCGCCAAGTATGCGGGAAAGATTTCGGCGCCCACCACCACCTCGTTCGTCTACACGCGAACCTACCCCAACAGCGCCGACAACTACATGGTGACGCTGCCGTATATCTCGAGCACCACGGCCAATGGCAGCGACGGCAACGGCAATCCGGTGACCGGCTATAAGTGGTGGTATTTCGCCTTCCCCACGCTGGTGGACACGGGCACGAATGCCATTCCGGACTTCGTCGCCGCGACCAACGGGGCGGTGGACTTCGGCGGGACCGTGGGCGTGTTGCAGTCCACGGGGGTGAGCTACGCGACCTGGGCGGACCCGGCGAACTCCAGCGGGTGGGCGGCGAAGTGGACCATCCTGCTGCCGACGCCGATCCCGCGCGGCTTGGTGGCCAGCCCGTTCGTGATCACCAGCAGCGGCGGCAACTTCATGATGACGGTTCCCGGCGGGACTTCAGCCGTGACTGTGGACCTGAGCAACGTCTCCGGCTCGGCGACGCTGGTGTACCAGGTGGACCGCAGCAGCGGCATCGTGACCGTCACGCCGCAGGACATCACCAACGCCACCACGCTGAGCAATGTGGCCTCGCACCTGGTGAGCGGCACTCCGGTGAAGGTTTTCGGCGTGCCCCAGGGCGACGGCAGCATCAAGGCGTACGTGGTGTTCTACTACACGGGGACGATGCCGTCGTAGGCGGCTGGAAGTGAGAACCGCCGCCCTACGGGGCGGCGTCTTTTTTGGCTACAAGCCTGCGGCGGGCGAGGGCGCCCGCCGCCACGTGATTGGGGGCGCTTCCAAGATCGCCCCGGCGAGGGCGCCGGGGCCTACCAGCGCCGGGGCCTACCAGTCTCCTGAACGCTCACAGCAGTCCGAGCCGGGCGGGATACTTCGCCTGCAGCGAGCTGACCAGGACTTCGAATTGCGGCAGCGCCTGCAGCCTGCGCAGGCAGGGATCCTGGACGAAGAAGGGCCAGCAGGCGAAGCCGGTGCTGACGCTGCGGTCGAGCCACTCGAAGGCGGCCTCGGCGCGGCCGAGCAAGGCGTAGACGCAGGCCACCTGGTAGTAGGTGTGGTGGGCGTGGCCGAAGGTTTTCGGGCTGGCGCAGGCGCGGTGCACGCAGTCCATCGCCTCTTCCGGCTTGCCGGTCATGGCGTGAAACAGGCCGCACAAGCTGATGGTCATCGGCTCGTTGGGAAGGCGATCGAGGGCCTCGTCGAGCAAGGCGCGCGCCTGGCGGAAGTCGCCGCTCATCATCTCCACCTGGGGCGCGAAGTAGAGGGCGTACTTGTTGTCCGGAGACTCGGCGCGCCAGGCGTCGATCTCGCGCCGCGCCAGGTCGCACTCGCGCTTCCACAGGTAAACCTGGGCGATGCTGTGGCTGATGGCGCGGCGCGGATGAAACTGGCGGCCGCGTTCGTACAGGTCGCGCGCCTGGTCGAGCAGGCCGATGTGGGCCAGGATGGTGCCCAGGCGGTTGTAGGCGTGGGGCAGGTTCTTCTGCAACGCCAGCGCCTGGCGCAATTCGGCGATGGCTTCGAGGTGCTGGAAGTTTTTCGACGGCCCCCACAGCAGGAAGGCCTTGGCGACGTGCGCTTCGGGGAGGTCGGGATCGAGTTCCAGTGCGCGGCGGCAGTGGAATTCGGCCTTCTCCAGCCAGGCGCTGATGGGGTCGAACTCGAAGTGGCGGGTGGCGCACACCTGCGACAAAGTCGCGTGGGCGAGCGAGAACGCGGGATCGCGAGTAACGGCGCTGGTCAGGCGTTGGACGGTTTCGTCCATGGACTTAGGATCGCCCGCCGAGCTGAGACGAAAGCCGTGCATGAATTCGGCGTAGGCGAGCGGATCCTGGCTGTAGCGCGAGCGGCGCGGCTCCGCCGCGGGGCGCAGCGGACGATGCAGGGCGGCGGCAATCTGGCGCGCCAGTTCGTCTTCCACAGCGGAGAGGCGGGGCAGATCCAGATCGCAGCGGCGGGTGAGGAGAGCGCGCTGCTCGTCGCAATCGAAAACCTGGAGCGAGAGCCGCGCCTGGCCCTTTTCGTCGCGCAGTGCGCCATGGACGACAAAGCGAACATCCAGGCGGGCGCCGGCGTCGGCCGCCACGATCTCCGCCGGCAGGTGCAACACCGCCGAGGACGGCAGGACGTCGAGGTCCTGGAGATTGCCCAGGCGCGAGGCGAGCGCGTCGGCGATGCCCAGGCCCAAGCCCTGATCGTCGCGAAAATTGTCCAGCGCCAGCAGGGGCAGCACGGCGAGAGAGGAGCGCGAAGTGGCGCGCGGCGCGTCGGCCGGGGCTTCGCCGTTGCGGGCGCCGATTACCCGCACCGGTCCTACGAAGCGATAGCCCTTGCCGACCACGGTCTCCAGAAAGCGCGGCTTGGCGGAATCGTCGCCCAGCGCGGTGCGGATCTTGCGCACGATGTTGTTGATGTTGGGTTCGGCGTCGATGAAGAGGTCGGAGCGCCACAGGCGAGTGGCGATATCCTGGCGCGAGACCAATTGGCCGCGGCGACCGACCAGGAAGATGAGCAACTCCATCGGCTTGCGGGCCAGCTTGACGCGGCGCCCGCGGCGGCGGAGCTCGTAGCGGCCGAGATCCAGCTCTACCTCTTCCGCCGGCTTTTGTGCCGTGTCCATACGTCGGTATTCTCCTACAAATTCAGCGATTTACGAAGATAGATAAAAGTTAGGCAAAGATTATGCAGGACTGATTGCGGAGTGGCGGTGGTTGGGGGAAGATGCCGGCTCGAGGAGGATGGAGGAACCCATGAGAGCGAAGGTTTGGTTGACCCTGGCGATGGCGGTGGGGTTGTGCGTAGCGGGGCTGGCGTTCAGCAGCGGAGCGCAGACGGCATCCGCGCCCAGGCACATCTTTACTCCGGACGCGATTCCCTATGGGCCGCTGCCGCCGTTCGTACCCCCGGGGGCGCAGTTGGCGGTGATCGAAGGCAATCCCGCCGCCAGCAGCGGCGATTACACCATTCGGCTGAAGATGCCGGACGGCTACCGCATTCCGCCACACTGGCACCCGAAGCGAGAGAACGTGACCGTGATCTCGGGGACGTTTAAGGTCGGGATGGGCGACCGCTGGGATGACAGCAAAATGGGGACGTTCGCAGCGGGTAGCTTCGCCTACATGGATCCCAGCATGCATCACTACGCGCTGGCCAGCGGGGAGACGGTGGTGCAGGTGCACGGCATGGCGCCGCTGATGTTCCACTACGTCAATCCCAAC
>DASUBK010000322.1:0-11851 GCA_035763305.1 Terriglobales bacterium
GAAGCGTATGCACGAGCCCGAGTTCGACCATGCGCTCGATGGCGATGGCCGTAGGTAACGTGCCCGGCCCGTGCACTTCCATGCGCTCGATTTCCGCCTGCTCTCCGTGCTCCTGCAATACCCAGATCTCTTCCAGCACCTCGTCGTACTGCTCGTCGTCCTTCAGCGAGAAAACCTCGCTGTGCGCGATCTTGCCGTGATGCAGCTCGATGCGCCGGTCGGCCAGCCGCGCCACCACCGGGTCATGCGTGACCATGACGATGGTTCGTCCGGACTGGTGCAGCTCGCGCAGCAGGCGCAGCACGATCTCTTCGTTCTGCGCGTCCAGGTTGCCGGTCGGCTCGTCGGCCAGCACGATCTTGGGGTCGTTGATCAGTGCCCGCGCGATGCACACCCGCTGCTGCTCGCCGCCCGACAGATGCGCCGGCAGGTGATGCGCGCGCTCGCGCAGTCCTACCCGCTCCAGCGCCTCCAGGGCTTCCTTTTCGTCGGTCATGCTGTGGAAGTACTGCGCCAGCATGACGTTCTCCAGTGCGGTGAGATAGGGAATCAGGTGGAAGGCCTGGAAGACGAAGCCGATCTTCTCCGCGCGCACCCGGTTCAACTCGGCCGCGCTCATCTTGGCGACGTTTTCCCCGGCGAGCAGGATGTCGCCCGAGGTCGGCTGATCGAGACAGCCGATCAAATTCACCAGCGTGGACTTGCCCGAACCCGACGGCCCCATGATGGCCAGCCACTCGCCCGCCTCGACGTGCAGCGACACGTTGTCGAGCGCGCGCAGGATGCCCGCTCCGTTGCCGTTATCGGCCTCGGCTTTGGCGGCGTAATGTTTGCTGACACCCTGGAGCCGGATCATGCTTACTCTCCCCTTAGGATAACCGCAGGTTGCACCTGGCGCAGCAAGGTAATCGGCAGAACCGCGGAAAACAACGCCACCGCCACGCTACCCGCCAGGACTGCCGGAAACACCGAAAAACGCGGCGTGACCGCGGCATGGAAGTTCACCCGCCCGATCCATTCCGCCACTCCGATGCCGATGGCGAATCCTAAGATTGCGCCCACCGCGCCCAGGGCCGCAGCCTGCGCGGCGAAGAAGGAGTTGATCAGCCGCTCGGAGGCGCCGATGGCCTTCATGATGGCGAAGTCGCGCCGCCGGTCCAGCACCCAGGCGGTCAGCGTCGCCAGCACGCACAGCGCGGCGGTGAGGATGATCACCAGGGTGGCGGCCATCAGCGCGGCGCGCGTCTTGCCCAGCACCCGCGCCTCGCCTTCGACGAGCTGCCGCACCGGGCGGACTTCCGCTCCGGGCAGCGCTGCGCTGAGTCGATGGACGGTGTTTTCCAGGTCGGCGGTCGAGCCCGAAGCCGCAATTTCAATCGAAGAGGGCGCCACACCCGTCCAGGCGACGAAATCCGCCAGGCTCAGGTACACGCGGCTGTCTTCCTCGGCGCCGGTGCGGACCGTGCCTGCTGCGGTGAAATCGTGCGGCTTGCCGTTAAAGGTGAGTGGGAAGGGACCGCCGTCGGGAGCGACCACCTTCGCCGCGCGAACGCCCACCAGCGCTGCATTGGGGTCGCCCGGCCAGGCGCTCACCGACCACCATGAATCCAGCTTGCGGACCTTGTCGAAATCCGTGCCGGCGACCACCACCGGCTCGCCCGCCTTGGTGCGCGCCACCGCATAAGCAAACGGCACCGCGACGGTATTCACGGATGTACCCCGGCCGTCCTCGGCCGGGTTCCTCAGGACATTGTTTACTTTCTCCAGCGCATTCGCCGGCAGCGCTTGCCCGTCGCGCCCGACCACCACGATGTTGGCGCCGTAGGAGCGGAACTCCTTGCGCAGCTTGGCCTGCACGTCCACGTACAGGTTCATCATCGCCGTGGCAACCGATGCTGCGACCACCACTGCCACCAGCGCCGATATCGCTCGGCCCGGCCTCACCATCGCTGCCCGCAGCAGCATGCGCAGGAACATCGCGTTGCGGCTGCCCTGGCGCTGCCGTTGTACCCCGGCCGCCCTCGGCCGGGAGACCTGCGTGGCCCGGGTCTCCGACCCGGGGACCTGCGGCGTCGTGCTCTGCGGGGAATGCGTCATGCGTCACCTCGCAGCACCAGCACCGGATCGAACTTCATCGCCTTGCGGATCGAAGCCGCGCTGCCGGCAAAGGTGACGATCACCGCGATGGCCAGCACCACCGGGAAGAGCACCGGCTGGATGGCGATCCGCGAATTGAAGATCCACAGCCCGATGCGCTGCGCCAGCAGGTTGCCGATGGCGTAGCCGATGGCGCCTCCGATGAGCGCCAGCAGCGCCGCCTCGGTGAAGAACATCGAGGCGACCAGGCCGTTGTGCGCGCCCAGCGCCTTCATCAGCCCGACCTCGCCGCGGCGCTCGAAGATGGCCGTCGCCATCGCCGCCGAGACGGCCAGCGCCGACGCCAGCAGCGCCGCCAGCGTCACCAGCAGCATCAGGCCCTTGATGCGCGACAGCACCGTGCCCTCGTTCTGCGCCACCTGCCGGATCTGCTCGGCCCGGGAGTGGGGAATCGCTTCCTGCAATTGGAAAGCAATCGAGTTGGCGTAGGGCGAGCAGTACCAGCGGTCGTAGTCGGCGGGCGAGAGGCTGCGCGGATCGCGGCGCCCAAAGTCGTCCTCCGGCTTGGTGAGCGCGCTCACATACACCCGGCCCACCGCTCCCGGATGCCCGACCATCGCCTGCGCGATGTCCAGCGGCGCGATGACCTGGCTGTCTTCATTGCCGCCGGTGGAAAGAATTCCGCTGACCTTCAGCGTGTGGCCGCCGAGGTTCAGCTCCGACCCCGGCTGTACGCCCAGTTCACGGGCCAGCGCCTCTCCGACCAACGCATCCTGGCTGTCGTCCGCCGGCCAGGCGCCGTTTACCTTCCAGTAGGGATACATGCTGCGCGCGCCGGCGGTAAAGGTCTCTTCACCGTACTTCAGTTGCTTGGCGAAGTAGGTGCCCAGAAGCTGTACTGTGTGGCTCGGGTCTGTGTGGCTTGGGTCTTCGACCGGAGAACCCGGGTCGGAGACCCGGGTCACAGTGGTGTTCACCGCCAGCACCGGCGCGAAGCTGACGATGTTGTGCCGCCAGAACATGCCCTTGATCTTCGGCAGGTCGGCTTCGTCGAGGTAGGTATCGCCCCCGGCGGGTTTGAGATTAACGCCGCCGATTACGACGTCGAGATTCTTCTGGTCGGGATAGACGACGAGATTGGCGCCGTAGGTGCGCAGCTCGCGATTGATCTTGTCGCCGATGTCGGTGGCCACCGCGATCATCGCCGTGGCGACGGATACGCCGAGCGTGATGGCCACGCCCGCCAGCAGCTTGCGCCGCTGCTGCCGCCGGAACGATTCGTAGATCAGTCGCGCGAACACCGAAGTCTCTGGATTCCTCTGTATCAGGGCACGACTTCAGTCGTGCCGCTGAGAGTCATCTTACGTTCTGGGCTTTAGCCCTGGAGTTCTTGTTGGCAGGGGCAAAAGCCCGTTACTCTTGGGCACCAGCGGCACGGCTGAAGCCGTGCCCTGATACACACACTTTACTTCTGGAACAACTTCACCCCGCCGGCCACATCGGCCTGCGAGATCAGGATTGCGTCCCCGGTCTGCGTCGCCTTCAGCGGCACCGGGTTGCAGCCGCCCTCCTGCCCCACCGACTGCGGGTTGATCGGCGCGGCGCAGTTCTTGCAGATGATTCCCTGGCTGCTCTTGTAGAAGCCGGCCGCGCCGCAGATCTCGCAGGCGTCGAACACGGTCGCGATCTTCCCGTCGGGCTTGCGATACAGCCAGAAACGCACTTCGGTGCCGTCGATCTCGGTGGAGTAGCGGTGCAGTTCGTCGTCGGAAACCTGCGCCAGCGGGATGCTGACCTGGCCGTTGCTGAACACCACCGGCGTGGCCGGCGACAGGGAAGTCTTGGACTTGGCGTAGATGAACTGCGCCGTCACCATGGAGATGAACAGGAAGCAACTGGTGTAGACCATCACCATCCACAGCCGCTCGCGGCGCGCGCTCCACTCCGCCTTGCGCCGCTCCGCGCCGCTCAACTCGGCCAGCGCCACCGGCTGCCGCCGCCGGTACTCGAACAGCACCATCATCGCCGTCAGCGCCAGGATGGTGACGAAGAAGAACAGGTCGTTGCGCACGATCGGCCCGATCATCGCCATCTCCTGCTTGCTGGAGGGCAGCACGCCGTTTTCCGACAGTTCGTGCAGGCCGGAGATCAGCAACTGGAAGGCGACAAAGAACAGGATGACGGTAGTGACGCGGAAGAACTTCTGCAGGTTGATGCGCACGCTGCCCTTGACGAAGGTCACGCCGAACAGCACCGCCAGGCCGACGCCGAGGATCGTGCCCAGGAAACTCATCAGCTCGCTGGTGTTGAGGGTGACGGCGGAGAGGATCAGCACCGTCTCCACGCCCTCGCGCAGCACCATCAGGAAGACGAACAGGAACAGGCCCAGGCGGGAACCGCCGCCGGCCAGGGTGCCGACTTTACCCTCGATCTCGCCTTTGAGCTTTTTGCCGGTGCGCATCATGAACACGATCATGGTGACCACGAAGGCCGCCGCCACCAGCATGATCCAGCCTTCGAAGATGTCCTGGTTCCAGTTGAGGCGGGAGAGCACCACCGCCAGGGCCACACTGGCGGCAAAGGCGGCGCCCAGGGCCCAGTAGACCGGCTTTTGGAGATCGGAACGGCCGATTTTGGCGATGTAGGCGAGGGCGATGCCGATAATCAGGGCCGCCTCGACGCCTTCGCGCAGGGTAATGACCAGAGCCTCAAGCATGAGGACCGCCGAATATGAAATTGAAATTCATTTTCAACATCAACAAGGATAAATGCCGCTGCTCCCCCGGTCAACGCGGGCAGTCACAGCCGCGTGTGATCACAGTCACAGGACCCGGCCGTGGCTCGGCTGGGTTCCCCGCGCCGCCCGCAATTCCCGCTCCTGGGTGGAGAAAAAGCGGATGTACAGGGCGATGTTGCCGGCCATCACCGCCGCGTACAGCACGAACGGCGCCGCGATGTCGGCGATGTCGAACAGGTAGCCGGTGAACGCCACCCCGCCGGAGGAGGCCGCCAGCCGCGCCACCTGGTTGACCCCCAGGGCGCGGCCCAACTCGGTGGCATCCACCATCTCCGCCAGCGCCGACTGCTGTACGGGGATGGAGACCACGCGCAGCGCCGGGGTTACGAGGTAGATCGCCAGCGCCGCCCACAGGGGGTGGACGAAGGGCATGGCCAGCAGCAGTACCGCTCCCAGGGCGCGGGTCACCGCCACCGTGCGCACGAATCCCAGCCAGCGGTCCATGGCCGGGGCGAAGAGCAGGGCGACGGCGCCGATCCCGCCGGCGGCAAAGCCGTACACCGCCATCTGCGACTTGGCTACATGAAAGACGATGACGAAGAAGGGAATCAGGAACGGATTGATCAGGCCCTGCGAGAAGCCGTTCAGCAGCCCGGTCAGGGAGAACTGGCCGATGGTCTTCTTGCTTTCCAGGCGGCGGAATTCCCCGCGATGTTGCTGCAGGCGCAGCGCGGGCAGCAGCGCCAGGCCGGCGGCGGCGATCAGCGTTGCCCACCAGAAGGCCGCCTGCACCGCGAACAGCTTTCCCACCAGCGTTCCCACGGCGGCGAAAAATCCGCTGACGAAGGTAAAAAACGAGTAGTACCCGGTGCGCCGCGCCACCGGGGTGAGATCGGCAATGACGACGTTCTGGATTGGCGCCGCCGCTCCGCCCACGCCTCCGCCCATCAGCGACCCGGTTGCCGAGTAGCCGCCCAGCATGGCGCCGACAAACAGCATGGGCAGGCCGGGAAAGAAATAGATGATTGCCGAGCTGAGCGGCAGCAGCGCGGCCACGGTAATCAGCGTCGGCTTGCGTCCCCAGACGTCGGTGAGCACGCCGAACAGCAAGCCCAGCGCCGCCGTGGCGATCGCGCCCGCGGTGTAGAGCAGCCCCAGGGTCAGGGGCGAGTAATGCAGTTGCGTGAGAATCAGGTAGGGAAAGGCAAGGTACACCATGCCCGCGGCGATGCTGCGGCTGACGCGAAACAGGATGAGCAGGAAAAGTTCGCGGCGGGGCACGAGTCTTCGATCGTATCACGCGCCTTCGTGCGCTAGATCACAAGCGGCCGGCCCACCGCCCGCAACCTGCGGCGCCTCCGGCGGCGTCTAACAGAGCTGTTGCAGGAGACCGCTTGCTGCGCACCGTCATCGCCCGTCACAGCCACGAACTGCAGGCTCTCGCCCCTATCTGGCGCCGCCTCGAAGTGGGCGCCACCCTGTTCCAGTCCTTTACCTGGGCGCTGCTGGCCTCGCAATACTTCGCCGGCCGCGAAGCCCCCTGCGTGGTGCTGGTGGAGAGCGACTCCGGAGTCGCGCTGATCCCGGCGGCGTTGTGCGCGATGGGTGTCACCCTGCTGGGCGAAACGCTCTTCGATTATCGCGATGTGCTGTGCGCAGGCGATCCCGGCGTGCTTCGCCAGGCCTGGTCGGTGGTGGCGGGCTTGAGCCGCAGATTCTCTTTTCACGGCCTGCGCGCCGACGCTCTGTCGCGCTGGGATTGGGCCCATCCATTGCCCTTTTGCAGCGCTCCCCAGGTCCGCGGCGAGGAGATGGACGCGGATTCTTTTGCCGCCGCGCACACCCGGGCGGCGCGCCTGCTGCGCCGTCTCGGCCGGTTGGGAGTGGAGGTGCGCCGCTACGACGGCTCGGCGGCCGGACTGGTCCGCTGGATCTATCAGCGCAAGGCTGAACAGCCTGGCGTCTCGCCGAACTTATTTGCCGACCCGCTGCGCGTGGACTTCCTGGTCGAGGCCTGCCGGCAATCCGCCGCTGCTTGCGAGGTGTTTACGCTGGAAACCGCCGCCCACGTCGTGGCGGCGCTGGTCACCTTCCGCGACGGCGCGGTGCGCCGCTTTTACACCATCTACCACGACCACGAGTGGGCGCGGCACTCGCCGGGCATCGCGCTGCTGTTCGAAGTCACCCGCCGCTCCCTCGCGGACGGGCTGGACTGCGATTACATGA
This sequence comes from Terriglobales bacterium, assembly GCA_035763305.1. Lineage (GTDB taxonomy): Bacteria > Acidobacteriota > Terriglobia > Terriglobales > Acidobacteriaceae > DASUBK01. The sequence continues at coordinate 7,061 of DASUBK010000322.1, forward strand.
CCGGCGAGCAGCCGCACAAGACGCGCTTCGCCACCTCGGCTGTTCCCTTGCTGCGTGTTTCCGCCTCCGCCGCCGACCTGCAGCTGGCCGCCGCCGAAAGCCTGCCGGCTGCCGCATAGAAAGAACTAACCACAGAGGGCACAGAGGAACACAGAGGAAACGGCCTGTCTTCTTCCTCTGTGTACCTCTGTGCCCTCTGTGGTTAAGTCTTCGGTTGCCGGCGACTACAGCCTCTTCAGGAACGCCTTCGCCTTCTCCAGCTCGGGGAAAAGTTTCTCCTCGTCCTGGAACTGCTTCGGATGCACGCAGCGCCGGCTGCCGCGCAGGCGCACCGGATGCTTGAGGTGCAGCATCTCGTGGTAGACGAGGTACTCGACCGCATAGCGCGGCACACGGGGATCGTCGAATACGCGGCTGACCACGATGGCATTATGCGCCGGATCGTAATGACCCAGCGCGTTGCGAGCCCGTTCGCGGCTCCAGGTCATGTGTGGCCGTCCCAGCAGCCCGTAAAAAAAGCGCCGGTTCAGGTCGTCGAAGATTTCCTCCAGGTTGTAGACCCGGCCCTGGGCGCCGCGGAGTTGCTTGCGCCCGCGCATCTGCCGCACCAGGTGCGCCTTGGCGCTGAGATCGCGCCCGCCGATGTACCGCCGGTAGCGCGCCGCCTGCTGCGGATCGATCTCCTTGCGGTAAATCTTGGCCAGCAGGATATGCGCGATGGCGTGCAACACCGGCTCCGGCGCGCCCTCCAGCAGGTCGGAGAAGCGGATGCGCAGCCGCCCTTCGCGCAGGCGGATGGTGTTGTTGATGTTGGCGAAGGGAAAAAACTGAACTTCGATCTCCGGCAGCGGCGCCCGCGGCCGCAGCTCGCGGTAGGCGCGTTGCAGAATATCCGTCAGGGCCGCATTCACGCGCCTAGCGTAGCACGAAGAAAGTTCTTGGTTCTTAGTTGTTAGTTCTTAGTTGTTGGTGGTTAGCGGAGACGACGGCGATCCGTCAACCGACAACGAACCGCGAAGAACCAAGAACCAACAACCAACAACGACTACTCGAACCGCACCTGGTTCCCGCGCACGACCGAGTGCTTGCGGAATTTCTGGTTGTCGCTCTCGGGATAGTCGGTGCGGTAATGGGCGCCGCGGCTCTCCTGCCGCGCCAGCGCCGAGCGCGCGATCAGCGTCGCCACCTGGTGCACGTTCACCGCCTCGCAACCGCGCCGCGTGGAGACATCCGGCAGCTGCGGGCGCATGTCCTGCAATTCGCTGATCGCGTTCTGCAGCCCCGCGCGGGTGCGCACGATGCCCACCTGCCGCCACATGAGGTCGCGCACCTGCTTCAGGATTGCCTCCGCGTCCGCGCCGCCGTGGCCATTGCTGCCGCCGCTCACAGCACGCGTTTCACTGACGTGCGCCGCCGCCGCTGTCATCGCCCGCGCCGCGCGCGCCCCGAAGACCAGCCCTTCGAGCAGGGAATTGCTGGCCAGACGATTGGCGCCGTGCACCCCGGTGCAGGCCACCTCGCCGGCGGCGAAGAGATTCGCCAGGCTGGTGCGGCCGTCGAGATCGCTGCGCACGCCGCCCATGGCGTAGTGCGCCGCCGGACGCACCGGCACCAGGTCGGTGGCGATGTCCACGTTGTACTTGAGGCAAGTCTGATAGATGCGCGGAAAGCGGCGCCGGACGTGGTCTTCGTCGAGATGCGTGAGGTCGAGGTACACCACCGCGTCGGGATTGCGGCTGACCTCCAGTTCGTGGGCGATGGCGCGCGCCACCACGTCGCGCGGCGCCAGCTCCGCCAGCGGATGATACTTGGGCATGAAGCGCGTCATCTCCAGGTTGCGCAGGTAGGCGCCCTCGCCGCGCAGCGCCTCCGACAGCAGGAACCGCGGCGCCCCCTTCAGGAACAGCGCCGTGGGATGGAACTGCACGAACTCCATGTCGCTGGCTTCCGCGCCGGCGCGATAGGCCATGGCCACGCCGTCCCCGGTGGCCACCGCGGGGTTGGTCGTTTCCCGATACACCTGGCCCAGCCCGCCGGTGGCCAGCAGCACGGCCCGGGCGCGGACGGCGCGGTGCTGTCCGGCCTCGTCCATCAATTGCAACCCGGTCACGGCGCCGCCCTCGCACTGCAGCTCGGTCGCCAGTTCGAACTCGTGGATTTCCACGTGCTTCAGAGCCTTCGCCTTCAAGTACAGCGCGCGGCCGATCTCCTGCCCGGTGGAATCCCCGTGCGCGTGCAGGATGCGGTTGCGGCTGTGCGCGCCTTCGCGGGTGAAGGCCAGCTTGCTGCCGCTGCGGTCGAACTCGGTGCCCCAGGCGATCAACTCCTCGATCCGCTCCGGCCCTTCCTCGACCAGCACGCGCGCCGCTTCGGGATTGCACAGCCCGGCCCCGGCATCGAGCGTGTCCTGCAGGTGGAGGCCGACCTCGTCCTCATCGCTGAGTGCCGCCGCAATGCCGCCCTGGGCGTACTGCGTGGCCGATTCCGACACTTCGCGCTTGGCCAGCACCAGCACACGTCCAGCGGGCGCCAGTTCGATGGCGGCGCGCAGCCCGGCAATGCCGGCGCCCACCACCACGAAATCGGTCTCGGCAGGAAGTCGCTTCATCTGCAGGAAATGGTAGCACCGCGGGCGCGGCTGTTTCGGCCACAACGCGCCGCCGCGAATCCGCATCTCCCGTCATGGGATAATTCTGGCCGTGCCCACTCGCGTCGAAGTTGCCGTACCCGGCCGCCCTTACGCGGCCCTGATCGAATCGGGCCTGCTGCAGCGCGCCGGCAGCGTGCTGGCAGAGTTGTACCCGCAACGCCCGCGCTTTTTCGTGATCTCGGTTCCGCCGGTCCGCAAGCACTGGGGCGACCCCTTCCTCGAATCGCTGAGCCAGGCGCAACTGCCTGCCGAGCTGATCGAGATGCCCGACGGCGAGCGCGCCAAGACGCTGCACCAGGTCGGCGACCTGGCCGGCAAACTGGTGCGCAAGGGCGCCGACCGCAGGTCGGTGGTCATCGCGCTGGGCGGCGGCGTGGTGGGCGACGTTGCCGGCTTTCTCGCTTCCATCTACATGCGCGGTGTTGACGTGGTGCAGGTCCCCACCACGCTGCTGGCGCAGGTGGATGCCTCCATCGGCGGCAAGACCGGCGTGGACCTGCCCGAAGGCAAGAACCTGCTGGGCAGCTTTCATCAGCCGAAGATCGTGCTGCTGGATCCCGCGGTGCTGGCCACGCTGCCGGAACGCGAGTACCGCTCCGGCCTCTACGAGGCGATGAAGTACGGCGTCATCCGCCGCCGCGACCTGTTCGAGTTCATGGAGGAGAAGCGCGAAGCCATCCTGCAGCGCGATCCGGCGGTGCTGGAGTACCTGATCTCCGAATGCGTGCAGGTGAAGGCGGAGGTGGTGGCCGCCGACGAGCGCGAGGGCGACTTGCGCCGCATCCTGAACTTCGGCCACACCGTCGGCCACGCGCTCGAGGTCGAGACCGGCTACAAGCAATTCCTGCACGGCGAGGCCGTGGCCTGGGGCATGGTAGCCGCCTCGATGATCGCCGCCGGCTTGCAGAAGACCGATTCCGACACCGCCCGCCGCATCATCTCCGCGGTGCTGACCTACGCCGCCCTGCCCAAGGTCGAGCCGCGAGGGAAGAAGATCGCCAAACGCCTCGGCGCCGACAAGAAGACCCTCGATGGCGTAGTGCACTTCATCCTGCCGGTCGAGTTGGGCAAGGTCGAGATCGTGCCCGACGTCCCCGAGCGCGCCATCGTGCAGGCGGTGGAAGAGCTGCGTTATCTCTCGCAGGCGTGATTTGAGATCTCAGATTGCAGATTTCAGATTGTCATCCTGAGGAGGACGTAAGTCCGACGAAGGATCTATGTATTCCTTCGTGCGCCTTCGTGGACCGAGAAAGGCCGGTTCACACGAAGGACACGAAGGTTCCACGAAGGACGCGAAGCAGCCCCAATCTGCAATCTGAAATCTTCAATCTGAAATGCCTTGTGCTTAAATGACCCTGTGACTCGTCCGCAACAGGTCGTTGGCGCCGCGCCCGAGATTGCCGACCGAGAGCAGGCGGCGCGCGCCGTGCGCGAGATGTTCAGTTCCATCGCGCCGCGCTACGACCTGCTCAACCACGTGCTCTCCTGCAACGTGGACCGGGTATGGTGGCGCCGCGCCGCGCGGGTCTTCCGCCACATCCTCCAGCGCCCCGACGCCCGCGCCCTCGACCTGTGCTGCGGAACCGGCGACATGACCGCCGCCCTGCGCCGCCGCGCTCATCCGCGGGCGCGGATCATGGGCGCCGACTTCTCTCATCCCATGCTGGTGCGGGCCCGGGCCAAGGCTGTCGCCACCCCGTGGCTGGAAGCCGACGCGCTGCGCCTGCCGCTGCCCGCCGCCTCTCTCGACCTGGTGACCTCCGCCTTCGGCTTTCGCAACCTCGCCGACTACGACGCCGGCCTGCGTGAGATCGTGCGCGTGCTGCGATCCGGCGGGGAAGTGGGCATCCTCGATTTCGGCGAGCCCGGCGGGCTGCTGGGCAAGCTTTACGCAATTTATTTTCGCCGCGTGCTGCCGGCGATCGGCACCGTGATTTCCGGCGTCAAGGGGCCGTACGCCTACCTGCCCGCCTCGGTCGAGCGCTTTCCCGCTCCCGACGAGATGTTGCAGCGCATGCGCGCCGCCGGATTCGGCGACGTCTCCTGGACGCCGTACACCTTCGGCATCGCCGGCCTCTACCGCGGCCGCAAATTAGGAAGCTAGCGGCGAGTGTAAGACGGGGCTTTAGCCCCCGAGGGAG
>DASUBK010000323.1:0-16614 GCA_035763305.1 Terriglobales bacterium
GTTCCTCCGCGTTGCGTGTTCTTCCTCTGTGTCCTCTGCGTCCTCTGGGTTGAGTATTTTGTGGATCCCAATCGCAAATTGTCTGCCGCCGTGGTGAAATAGAAGGCTGGGGGTGCAAGATGAACCTTCGCGGCTGCGGCACGGCGCTGGTAACTCCCTTCAAGGGCGATGGATCCATTGACGAGCGCGCGCTGCGCTCGCTGGTGCAGTGGCAAGTCGAGTCGAAGATCGACTTCCTGGTTCCCTGCGGCACCACCGGCGAAACCCCGACGCTCTCGCGCGAGGAGTGGCTGCGCGTTATTCAGATCACGATCGAGGAAGTCAAAGGCTGCGTGCCCATCGTGGCCGGCGCGACCTCCAACTGCACCGCCGAAGCCGTCGACAAGGCGCGTACCGTGGCTGCGATGAAGGGCGTGGACGCGATCCTCACCGCGTCGCCGTACTACAACAAGCCTACGCAGGAGGGCCAATACCTGCACTTCAAGGCCATCGCGGAAGCCGTGAACAAGCCGCTGGTGCTGTACAACGTGCCCGGACGCACCGGCGCCAACATCGAACCGGCGACCCTGGCGCGCCTGGCGCAGATTCCCAACATCATCGCGGTCAAGGAAGCCAGCGGCAACATGTCGCAGATCGCCGAAGTGTGCAGCGCCGTGCCGGAGGGATTCCTGGTATTTTCCGGCGACGATGCCATCACCTTGCCGGTGATTTCGCTGGGCGGCGTGGGAATCATCTCCGTTGCCAGCAACGAAATTCCCGCGGAGATGGCGGAGATGACGCGCGCCGCGCTGGCCGGCGACTGGAACCAGGCGCGCCAGCTGCAAAAGCAATTCCTGCCGCTGATGCAGGCCAACTTCATCGAATCCAATCCCATGCCGGTGAAAGCCGTGCTGGCGATGATGGGGCGGATCGAGGAGAACTATCGCCTGCCTATGTGCCGCATGAAAGCCGACACGCGGGCCAAGCTGGAGAAGATCGCGGCGGCGGTGGGATTGCTGCAAAGCGCCGGCGTCGCGCGCTGAATGTGGCGCCTGCCACAAAGTGTTCCACGTGGAACAATGGCTGCAGACGGGATTAACTCACAGCTATTACATTTGCGGGGAGTAAAACGTTCCGCAGGCGAGGGCGCCTGCGGCTACGTATTCTTTTATGGGCACGATCTCAGGCGGCGAGGGTCTGGGCCGCCTGACAGAGGAGTTGCTCGTAGACGCATTCATAATCCCCGGCCATGCGCGTGGCGGTGAAGTTCGATCGCACGTGGGCTACGCAGGCGGCGGGATCAATCTCCGCCACGCGCGGCAGCGCGGCCACCATCGCGTCAACGTCATCCACGACATAGCCGGTCCGGCCGTCGGCGATCACCTCGGGAATCGCGCCGCAGCGCAGCGCTAGGACCGGCGTGCCGCAGGCCATGGCTTCCATCGCCACCACCGAACTGGTCTCCGGACACTGGCTGGTCAGCAGCAGGGCGCGAGCCTGGCGCAGCAACCGCACCTTGGCGGCGAGGGTCTGGGGGCCGAGATAGTGGATGAGAGAGTCGCGGCTCTTCAGGTGCGGCAGGACCTCGCGCTCGAAATAACGCTGGTGGTAGGAGAACGGGTACACCTCGCCCGCGACCACCAGGCGCATGCGGCAGCGCTGCGCCACCTCGATGGCGAGGTGGGCTCCCTTCTCTTCGCAGATGCGGCCCATCCAGAGGAGAAAGTCGTCTTTACGGTCGCGCGGCGGAAAGCGATTGACGAGGATGCCGTTGGGAACCACGCAGCGGGTCACGTCTCCGAAATCGTGCTGTTGGGAATGGGAGACGCAGTTGAAGCTGACGTTTGCGGGTGCGCCACGGAAGGCGTTCGGGGGATAGAAGGTGCGCGGGAGATGAAGGGTCACGAGCATCGGCGCCACAGCCGAGGGCGGCTGTGCCACATGCCGTGCCGTATGCATCCAGAAGGTGCCGCTGTGGTCGTGGATCAGATCGACCGGGTGCCGCGCCAGGAAATCGTCGAGGGCGGCGATGTGCTCGGCTTCGCGGCGCTCGTAATCGTCGATGGAGGAACTGGGCGCGCCCGTGTCCACCAGTGTCCCGGAGACGCGGGAGCCGCGGGAAGCCGCAACGAACGTTCGATAGCCACGGGCGGCCATCTCGCGCTCCAAGGCCGACAGGATCTGCTCAGCGCCGCCGCAGCTCTCCTCGCCGACGGTCAACAGCGGGTAGGCGACGTACAGAATCGAAGGCTTTGCGTTCACGCCACCGTCCTGACGCCCGGCTCGCTGGAGTTGATTTCCTCCTGCTTGCGGCAGTTCTGCCAGCACTGAAACGCGCCCACGACCTGCGCGCCGGTGACCGCCCACTGCCAGGCCTCGTAGTTGAGCACGCCGACATGCGGCGGGCGGGAGTAGTCGTAGTCGAGCATGGGGCGGAAGCGTTCGATGGCGGGGCTGAACTCGGAGAGGGTAAGCGACTGGCTGGCGTGGGCTTCCAACATGCGTTTCTTGACTTCGAGTTCGGCGAGGGTGATGTCGAGCAGCACCTCGGTGCCGACGGGCACCATGAATTCCTGGCGCACGATCACGCCGTCGGTGGAGCGGTGATAGAGGGGAAATTCCCACAGGGGCAATTGGTGGCGGCGCGCCAGCACGGTGCCGATGAAGCTGCAGCTATCGTGATCGGGATGGCCGCCCTCGTAGGCATGGGTAAGCAGCGCGTCAGGCCGGGCGGCGGCGATGAGTACGTCGAGTTTGTCGAGCGCCTCGGGGATCCAGAGAAACAGATTCTGGTCGACGAAGCGGGTGCGGTCGGCGGGGTCGGCGAGGAAGTGCACAGAGCGGACGCCCGCGATGGCCATGGCGGCCAGAGCTTCCTGGCGGCGGAGGTCGGCGTAGGCGTCGCGCGAGCCGAATTTCTCCCAGAAAAAGCGGTCGCGCGGGGCGCCGTCCGTGGCGAAGACCACCATGGGCTCGCGTACGCGCTGCATGAGCGCGCCGGCAGCCATGGTTTCGTCGTCCGGGTGCGAGACGAGAACCAGCGTGCGCCCCAGGAGGGGGGCGATCTGCTCGACCATGTGGAGTGAGATGCAGGATTGCCGATTGCCGATTGCCCATCGCCGATTGAGAGAAACACCCAACGCAGAGGATGCAGAGGGCGCGGAGGGAAGAGGGCAATCGCAAGGGACGCCAAGGAGAACGGATCGCCTCAGTCATCCTCCTCCGCGTCCCCTGTGTTGGGTTCCTTCTGAATCGGCAAGCGGAACTCGGCAATCGGCAATTGTGGATATACTGTCCGCGCATATGCACGACTTGCAGGCTCCGATCGAGCGCTGGTTTGCGCAGGGGGCGGAGGCGGCGCGCGATCCCCAGGCGCGCCAAGTCTTCGGCCGCTTTCTCGATGCATTGACGGCGGGCGAGGTGCGGGCAGCGGAGAAGCGCGACGGCCGCTGGGTCACCAACGTCTGGGTGAAGCAAGGGATTCTGCTCGGTTTTCGCCTGGGCGCCATCGCCGACATGGGCGGGGCGCCGCTGTCGTTTGTGGACAAGGACACCTACCCGGTGCGGCGGTTCACGCCGGCGGACAAGGTGCGGGTGGTGCCGGGAGGCTCGTCGGTGCGGCGCGGGGCGTACGTGGCGCCGGGCGTGATCTGCATGCCGCCGATGTTCATCAATGCCGGCGCCTACGTGGACGAGGGCACGCTGGTGGATTCGCACGCGCTGGTGGGGTCGTGCGCACAGATCGGCAAGCGCGTGCACCTGAGCGCGGCGGCGCAGATCGGCGGGGTGCTGGAGCCGGTGAACGCGGCGCCCGTGGTGGTCGAGGACGACGCGCTGGTGGGCGGAAATTGCGGCGTCTATGAAGGCACGCAGGTGCGGGCGCGAGCCGTGCTGGGCGCGGGAACAATCCTGACGCGCTCTACGCCGCTGTACGACGTAGTGCGCGGCGAGGTGTATCGCGCCTCGGGCGAGCAGCCGCTGGTGGTGCCGGAGGGCGCGGTGGTGGTGCCGGGAGCGAGGGCGCTGGAGCGCGGCAAGGCTCGCGAGTGGGGACTGAGCGTGTACGCGCCGGTCATCATCAAGTACCGGGATGAGAAGACGGAGGCCAGCGCGGCGCTGGAAGAGTTGCTCAGGTGAAGAAAACTTTAAACACGGAGGCACGGAGACACGGAGAAGACTTTTCAAAGAAGAGGCGCATTCATGGAAAAGCTCGATGACAACCTGGAAGTAGAGTGGCACGAAGCTCTCTACCCTAACGACACGTACTCCAGACGCGACCTCATCTGCGGCGATGTAACGGCGAAGATCATCGGCGCAGCAATCGAGGTCCATCGCATTCTGGGCCCCGGACTGCTGGAGTCCGCATACGAAGAGTGTTTTTGCCACGAATTGCACGAACGAAAGCTAACCTTCGCTCGTCAGGTCGCGCTTCCGGTCATATACAAGGCAGTGAAACTAGACTGCGGATACAAGATAGATCTCGTGGTCGCGGATTCGGTCGTGGTGGAACTCAAGGCCACAGAGCGAATGGAATCTGTATTCGAAGCGCAGCTGCTGACGTACTTACGTCTCAGTGGCAAGCGAGTTGGGTTGCTGATCAACTTCGGATTGCCGGTTTTGCGGCGAGGAGGAATTCTCCGCAGAGTTATTTGATTTCTCCGTGTTGAATTGTTCTTCTATATGAAGCGAATCGTTCTCATCTCGTTACTTCTCTGGCTGGTCGTGGCGACGATGACCGCGGCTAACTACCTGCACGTCGCAGCGATTCCGCCGGCGGCGATGATGGTCGCGCGCTGGGTGGCGGTGCTGGCGCTGGTGGCGTACGGCTTCGCCAAGCGCTCCCTGACCGCATGGATCCTGATCGGAATGGTGCTCGGCGCCGAGATCGGCCACGACTTCCCTGCCCTGGGCACGAACCTGAAAATCCTGGGCACGATTTTCCTGCAGATGATCAAAGTGATCATCGCGCCGCTGCTCTTCGCCACGCTGGTGAGCGGCATAGCCGGCCACGCCAACCTGCGGCAGGTGGGGCGCATGGGGATCAAGGCGATCGTGTACTTCGAGGCCATCACCACGCTGGCGCTACTGATCGGGCTGGCGGCCATCAACATCACCAAGCTGGGCGTCGGCCTGCGCCTGCCGGCGGCCACCACGACGGAGAAGCTGGCGCCGGTGCAGCCCTCGGCGTCGGAGATTATCCTGCACGTCTTTCCCGAGAACATCGCCAAGTCGGTGGCGGAGAACCAGGTGCTGCAGATCGTGGTGTTCAGCATCGTGTTCGGCATCGCGCTGGCGATGGTGAAGGAGGACAAGCGGCGGCCGATGCTGGCGTTCACCGAGTCGCTGGCCGAGGTGATGTTCAAGTTCACCAACATCGTGATGCTGCTGGCGCCATTTGGCGTGGCGGGCGCGGTGGCTTACACCGTAGCGCATACCGGTTTTGGCGTGGTGGCCAGCCTGTTCAAGCTGGTGGCGCTGCTCTACGCCTCGATCGGGGTCTTTCTGCTGTGCGTGCTGCTGCCGGTGGCCAAGCTGGCGGGCGTTCCGGTGCGCGCGTTCATCCGCGCGGTGGCGGAGCCGGCGACGATTGCCTTCAGCACCACCAGTTCCGAGGCCGCGCTGCCCCGGGCGATGGAGGTGATGGAAGCTTTCGGGGTGCCGCGGCAGATGGTGGCCTTCGTCATCCCCACCGGCTACAGCTTCAACCTGGATGGGTCCACGCTGTACCTGTCGCTGGCGACGATTTTCGTGGCCCAGGCTGCCGGGATGCACCTGGGCGTGGGCCAGCAGGTGGTTATCATGCTGACGCTGATGCTGACCAGCAAGGGTGTAGCGGGCGTGTCGCGGGCGGCGCTGGTGATCCTGCTGGGCACGGCGGCGCAGTTCGGGCTGCCGACGGAGCCGATCTTCATCCTGCTCGGCATCGACCAGATCATGGACATGGGCCGGACGGCGCTGAACGTGATTGGGAATTGCCTGGCGTCGGTGGTGGTGGCGCGCTGGGAGGGAGAGTTCCGGGTGCAGGAGCCGTCGAGCGAGGCGGTGGAGGCGGTGGCGAGGTGAATTGGTGATTGGGTCATTTGGGCTGACGATTGGGACCGCGCGCGACCTCACGCGCAACGTCTACCGATCGCAGCGTTGGCCGTGACTTAAAAGGCCCGCAGGCGATGGCGCCCTTCGACAAGCTCAGGGCAGACCTTGCGGCTAAGTAAGTCTGGGTAGCATTCAAGATTGGGAAACCGCGAACATTGCGCGCGAGGTCGCGCGCGGTCCCCTACGAAGGCAACGGTGCTTAATCCGGGTGAGGATTAGGTGTTCGCCCGATAGGAGTAGGGCGCCGCTCCTAATACAGTGCCCTCCGGAAAATACCGGAGGTGCTATTGCGAACCTTAACCCCCAGAAGCTTCGCGTCCATCCTGGTCTGCGGAATCATTTTGCTAACCGGCTGCGGCGGGGCGACTCCCCCGGCATCGAATCTCACTTCAACCTCCGCTGCCGGCACAAACCCGCTAACTCCTTCCGCGACAGATCCCGGCGCGTCAGCAGGTACGAGCTCCGGCACATCGACGTCAGGCTCTACGATCGCGCCCCCTTCGGCTTTGCCCACCGTGCCCAGCACCGCCACCGTGTTTTCGCAGGTGCAGAACACGACCGACAACTGGTCGGATTGCAGCAACTGCGCCGGCGGGCAAAGCACCACCAACTACTGGACCGCGGCCTTCCAGACCACGCCGTCGCTGAGCGGATCCAGCCGGGCGTTCTACAACGGCGGGGCAGCGTGGGCGAACACGCTGTGGATCAAGAAATTCGGCAACCAGGACCAGGCGACGCACATGCTGGCAGACTTCTGGATGAGCCTGGACAGCGGCGCCGCCGGCCATCTCTGGACCGCGGAGTTCGACATGTGGCAGTCGGTCGCGGGGCAGGAGTTCATGATCGGCAGCCAGTGCAATTTCGGCAGCGGCGTGTGGGACATCTGGAATTCGGCGACCGGGCACTGGATCGCGACCACCATTCCCTGCCCGCGGATGGCGGCGGGCAGTTGGCACCACGTGCAGTGGTACGTGGAGAGAATTTCCGCGAACCAGTACCGCTACAACACGCTGGTAGTGGACGGGGTGGCGCAAACGGTGAACCAGGTATTCACGACCAATCCGATTGGGTGGGCCGATTCCTCGGGAGTGCAGTGGCAGCTGGACCTGGACGCGAGCGGCACTCCGGCGACGGAGTGGATCGATAAGGTGACGATCAGCATGTGGTAAAGAGCGTCGCTCGTTATTCGTTCCTCGTCTCTGGTTGAGCATCGCACGCGAGGTCGCCTGCGCTCCATCAGCTAGAATTCGCCCATGGTGCACCAGGAATCGGTATCGCGCACGGTGGTGGTCACGGCGATGGGCGACTGATAGTCTGTCGCGCCATGAGGAAGTTGGCGCTCCTGTTGCTGTTCACCGCCGCCGCGGCGGCGCAGATGCTCGATCCGGCCATCGACCGGCCGGGCGAGCCGTTCTCGTATTTCAGCCGGCCCACCGACGTGATCGGCGTGATGGATGCGCCGGAAGCGACCGAGGTCACGCCCGAGGGCTACCTCTACACCGGCTTCGGAGAGCTGATGTTCTTTACCGGCAATCCGCCGCAGCCGGTGGAGCAGCGGGTGAAGACGCTGCGCGATGGCCACTTGCCGGTCGTGGAATACCACTTCACGCGTGACGGCCTGGAGTATCGCTTCACGATGTTTGCCGCCACGCTCGACGGGCGGCCGGAGGGCACGCTGGTGGACTTCATCCGCGTGACCGTGCGCAATCCCGGCCGGCAGGCGGCGACGGCGTGGCTGACGGCCGCGATGCGCTACCAGGCGCCGTCAAATCATGCGGGAGGGGTCGGCGATAATCGCTTTCGGCGGCCGATCACGCCGAAGTATCCGGGCGCGTATTCGCAGCCGGGAGTCGCCTTTAATCCTGACTGGACCTACGGATTCAGCGGCAACGCCTTCGTGCGCGACGGCAGGGCGATGTACCTCTTCCCTGGCGCGCCGGCGCCGGAGCTCAGGCTGACGCTGAAGTCCGATCCCGCACAGCCCGGAGAGACGCCGCGCAAAATGGCGGTGCAGGAGACCGAGCCGGTGGGCGCGGTCCTGTACCGGCTGCCGCTGGCGGCGGGTGGCGAGAAGACGCTGGAGTTCCGGATGCCGGTGGTTCCTCCCGCGGCCGACAGCGATCAGATGAAAGCTGCCGCCGCGGCGGATTTCGACCGCTACCTGGCGACTACTTCGGCGGCGTGGGAGAAGATCCTGGCGCAAGGGATGGAGGTGTCGGTCCCCGAGGCGAAGGTGGTGGACACGTTCCAGGCGAATCTCATCTACGACCTGATTGCGCGCGACAAGCTGGGCGATGACTACATTCAGACCGTCAACAAGTTTCACTACCACGCGTTCTGGCTGCGCGATTCGTCGTACATCGTGCGCATGTACGACGCCACCGGCTACCCGGAGTTCGCCGCCCAGGACCTGGCGTTCTTTCCCCGCTGGCAGCAGCCCGACGGCAACTTCGTCTCCCAGGGCGGGCAGTTCGACGGCTGGGGGCAAACGCTGTGGGCGTACGGGCAGCACTATCGGCTCACCCACGATCGCGCATTCGCCGAGCGCGTGTTCCCGGCGGTGGTGAAGGCGGTGGCGTGGCTCCAGCGGGCGCGCGCCGGCGACCCGCTGCATGTGATGCCGGTCACCAGGCCGGGGGACAACGAGGACATCGAGGGTCACGTCACCGGGCACAACTTCTGGGCGCTGGCGGGGCTGAAGAATGCCATCGCGCTGGCGGAGGGACTGGGACGACAGACGGAGGAGGAGGATTTCCGGCGCGAGTACGACGACTATCGCGCCGCCCTGCTCAAGGTGCTCGACGGCGTGACGGCGGCGACGCACGGCTATATGCCGCCCGGACTCGACGGGCAGCATGGCCAGGACTGGGGGAACATGCTGGCCGTCTATCCGGAGGAGATTCTGGATCCGCACGATGCGAAGGTCACGGCCACGCTGCAGGGTACGCGCGCTAAGTACCAGGAGGGCATCATGACCTACGGCGACGGCCAGTACCTGCACCATTACCTCACCATGAAGAACACGGAGACGGAGGTCATCCGCGGGGATCGCGAGTGGGCGCTGCAGGAGTTCTATGCCCTGCTGCTGCACACCAGCTCGACGCAGGCCGGCTTCGAGTACGACATCGCGCCCTGGGGCCCGCGCGATTTCCAGCAGAACCTGGCGCCGCACGGCTGGTTCGCGGCCAAGTTCCGCACCTTGCTGCGCGACATGCTGGTGCGCGAGCAGGGACAGGAGCTGCATCTGATGTCGGTGGTATCGCCGGCCTGGGTGAAGGCGGGCGATGTATTGCGTGTTCGGCGCGCGCCGACAGAGTTCGGCGAAGTGAATTACGAGTTGCAATGCGAGGCGGCGGGCGCGGTGCTGCGCATGGAGAACCGGTTCGAGCGCGCTCCGGCGAAGCTGACGCTGCACCTTCCGCTGGGGATGAATGTCACTGGCGTGAGCGCGGACGGCAAGGCGGTGCAGGTTTCAGGCGACGCGATCACCGTCCCCGCAGGAACGCGCGAGGTGCGCTTCCGCTGGACGCGCAAGCCGGGCGCGGCGGCGTACAGCTATGAGAAGGCGGTCGCGGACTACAAGACGGAGTATCGCCGGCGTTACCAGCAATTCCTGCGAACCGGCGATCGCGGGATGCCGGGGCATTGAGAGTGCCCCCGTCGGTCGCCTTTGTGGAACCTTCGTGTCCTTCGTGGGAACGAGAAGGGCCGGTTCACACCAAGGGCACGAAGGTTCCACGAAGGGCACGTGGTTGACGATAACTGCGTCATCTACGAATACAATTCTGCTGTGAATTTCTCCTTCAGCGTCCGCGTCCGGCGGCTGTCGCAGGTCGCGCTGGTACTGGCGGTTGCAGCATCCGCGACCGGGCTGGCCCAAACCTCTCCCATCGCTCCGTGGAGCTACGATCTTCGCCCCGGAGACCACCTCGTGTACGCCGAAGCGGTCGAGCGCACGGGCTCCGGCACGGTGGAGTTTCATTCCCTGGCGCACTTCACCTCGCAGGTCGTGGTGGTTGCCGCCGCAGGTGGATCGGCCGTGGTCGGCGTGCAGCGCGGCCGCGACGGCGCGAAACTGTTGGCGTACCGGGAGAATGGAAAAGACAAACTCGACGAGCAGCGCCGGTCGTTCGAGGCGCAGCTGGCGCGGCAAAGTCCCTTCGTGGTCGAAGCGAACCGTCTTGACCGCCGCGGCGCGCCCGCGGGACGCTGGTCTGCTTACCGGGAGACGGCAAGCCGGCTGGCGCTGGCGATCCACGAAATCGAGCCCCTGCCCTCGGTGGCAGTCGGGCCAGGAAGTGCGTGGAGCGACGGCGACCTGCAGTTCCGGTATGTGGGCGAAGTTCGGCGCGACGGCAGCGCCTGCGCTTCGCTGGAAGGTCGCAGCAGCAGCGGTTTCGTGCTGCGGTACGTGTACTGCCCGGCGCAGCAGACGATGGCTGAGGCCGAGATCGAGGGCTCCTACGCGACGTTCTCCGGCATGGTGCACGACAAGATCAGCTTTCGCCTGCAACAGCGCACCCGCGGCGAAACGGTTGCGGCGTGGCTGGCGAATGCTGCCACCCGCGGAGCGGTGTTGCAGGCGGCGTTGAGTTCTCCCGAGGTGCCGGTCAGCAGTCAGGACGTGCTCAGCGCGACGTCTGTCCCGCCGGATCTGCAAGTGCTCGGGCTATCGCTGCTCTACCGCCGGGCAATCGGCGTGCCGGCGGATCGGCTAGCGGCCTTTTCCTCGATCGACGAGCGCGTCGGCAGGCTGGTCTCGCTGCTGAAGAGCGGCGCCAGGGCCGGCGCCGATGCTGGCCCTCCGCCGGGCGCCACGCTGCGCACGGTGCAAACGGGCGCCCAGGCCGGGGCTGCCTATATCCTGCATGTGCCGGAGAACTTTCGCCGCGGCGACAGCCTGCCCGTCGTGGTGTACCTGGCCGGCGGCTCCGGGATCGCGACCGACGCGCTCAACTCGGGCGAGCCGGTGCTGTCGCGTCTGGGAGTATTCGCCGTCTACCCCCATGCGGCGGGCAAGATGTGGTGGGAGGGACCGGCGGCGGCGCAGGTGGACGCCATCGTCGACGAGGTCACGCGCGAATTCGGCCTAGGCGGCAGCCCGGTCTTTCTCGCCGGCTTCAGCAACGGGGCAACAGGCGCCATGGTCTACGCTTCTTTGTGGCCCCGCCGGTTCGCCGGCATCGTCTCACTGATGGGCGCGGGCGGCTGCCTGAGCCGGGAGCAGGGGTGGAAACCGGAGGCGCTGAAAGGCATCCCGGTCCTGCTCGTTCACGGCGACGACGACCCGATCATCTCGCCTACATGCTCAGAAAAGGCTGCGAAAGACCTGCAGCGCGCCGGGGCGGTGGTCGAGTACCACCGCCTCCGCAAGCGCGGACACGACATCACGCTGGGAAGTGATGAGGGTTACAGCGTGATGTTTCTCCAGCGGCTGCTGGAAGAGAGATGAAGAGGAAGCTGGCGGAGAGAGAGGGATTCGAACCCCCGATACGGTTCCCCGTATACGCGCTTTCGAGGCGCGCGGTTTCAACCACTCACCCATCTCTCCGCGCCGCGGATTCCGCGAGTGGCCTGGCGGAAGCCGGAATTCGTTTGCAGGCAGCCCCTTTGGCCGCGATCCCGATGGGACACGCAATTCAGGGCTCATTCTCATGATATCAAAAGACGGCGAGCGTTCCGCCGTGCTCGGGGATCGGTCAGGATGGCGCGCGAGGTCGCGCGCGGTCCAGTCAGAGGAGAAACTATTCCCTCGGCGGGTGCGTATCATTAGATACGGCGGCGGTGAACGCATCGTTGCCGGAAGGAGCGCGGAGACATGTTCTGCACCAGTTGCGGCGCGCAGGTGACGCCCGGCCAGACGTTTTGCCCGCAATGCGGCAAGCCCCAGGCTATGGTCGCGGCGCCCGTTTCCGGAGGGCGCAATCTCGCCTGGCATCTCAACCTGCTGTCGATCTTCTGGTTCGTGGTGGCTGCGCTGTGGGCGATTGGGGCGGCGGTGCTGCTGGCCATCGGCGCGGGCGCGGGCTTTGCGATTCGCTCCTCGATGGAGCGCGGGCCGGAAGCGTTTGTGGGATCGTTCTTCTTCTACTGCCTTGGCGGCATCGTGGGACTGATCGCGGCGGTGAATTTCCTTACCGCCTGGGGACTGCACAAAGTGCGGCCGTGGGGACGCACGCTGGCGATCGTGATGGGCATCATCTGCCTGCTGAACGCGCCTTTCGGGACGGCGCTGGGGATTTACACGCTCATCGTGCTGGCGCCGGCGGAAGCAGGGCGGGAGTTCGAGAGGATGTCGCTGCAGGCGCAGGCGGCGATGGCGTAAAGCCGTGTGTTCGTGTGCCGGTATGTTGGTGTGGCCGCAGTCTCGGCGGCGATTCCGGGTTAGGGCGCGCGGCCGGGGGCGGCCGCGCGAAGCGCATTCGGGATTGTCCACTTGCTGCCCCGGCGAGGGCGCCGGGGCCTACCAATTGCTTATCACTTTGGGGATATCACTGATGGTTACTTCAGCCGGCCGCGGAGGATGCTGATCACGTCGTCGGCGGTGATGACGCCCGTCAGCTTGCCGTCCTGATCGACCACCGGCAGGCTAAGCAGGTTGTACTTGTCGAAGGTTTCGGCGACTTCCTTCTCGTTGGCGCCGGCGTGCACGAAAATCAGCGGGTCGGACTTGATCTGCAGCAGCGGCGTGTCCTCGGTCGAGAGCACGATCCTGGAAATGGGCACCGCGCCCACCAAGTTCCATTTTTCATCGACCAGGAAAAAGGTGCTGACGGTCTCGATGTCGCCCTCGAAGTGGCGCAACAGATCGATGGCGTCCCTGACGGTGGCGGAAGCGCCGAGGGCCATGTACTCGGTGGTCATGCGACCGGCGGCGGTGTTCTCCTCGAACTCCAGCAGTTCGCTGACCTCCTCGCGCTGCTCCGGCTCCATCTCCTCGAGGATTTCCTGCGAAGTTTCCTGCGGCAGGTCGCCGAGCAGGTCGGCGGCGGCGTCGGGGTCCATCTCCTCGACGATGTCGGCGGCGCGCTCGGTGTCGAGCGACTCGACGATGGAGGTTTGCAGCCTGGGGCTGATCTCCTCCAGCGCCTCGGCGGCGACCTCTTCGTCGAGGGTGCTGAAGACGGCTTCGCGCTCGGCGGGGGCCAACTCCTCGATGATGTCGGCGATGTCGGCGGGGTGCAGCTTGGCCAGGCGGTCGTGGGAGATCTTGAGCTTGACCCGGCGGGCAGGGTCGGTCTCGATGAGGTCCACGAATTCCCAGGGAATGGGGCGCGAGGGGATGCGGGTCAGCAGCTTGCGCAAGGCCGGGGTAGGCACCACGCCCTTGAGCAGGCGCCGGATGGCGCCGCGCGCGCCCACATCCACCGAGGCCATCTTGAGCTGGATATGCTGGTTGACGGGCTCGGGCTGGAAGTCCACGTCGCTGACGCGGACGACCTTGCGGCCATGGACGTCGATGATCTGCTGGTCGAGCAGATCGCGTCCCAGCAGGAGCAGGCCCTCGGAGCTGGCGTAGCGGGTCCAGTCGGCCAGGTGGTCGACGGTGCGCACCCCGCCGTTGATGGCGGCCAGGTTGTTGCAGCCAATCATGCGGTCGCCCTCGCGGGTACGCACAATCATGGCAGCAATCCGGGTGGGATGTTCCTGAGGGCAGAGGGCTACCTCGCGCACCTTGCCGGCAAGCCTCCCGGAGGTGTCGTACACCGGCGCGCCGATCAATTCGGAGAGGGCGTAGGTGATCATGGTCGCCTGTGTCCACAATACCCAAGCGAGAGTTTGGATGCCAGAGAGAACTGGGTGATTGGGTGAATTGGTGATTGGGTGATTGGACCCGCATTGAGAGTGTGAAAACAGGCGGGGCAGCGGTCCAATTCCCTAATCACCAATTCACCCAATCGCCGACCGCCAACATTGGGAATAGGCCCAGCCCGAGGCTGCGGAATGGGTTTGGGGGGCAGGAAATGGGCGTGATACAAAGGGTGGCGCAATCCCGCGTTGACATGGTGCGGCCCCGACAGGCAAACTACCCGCTCTCGACAACGGCGGTGCAGCGCGGCTCCTAAGGGGCCGGCGCAAGGATACGCGAAGATTGATGGCCGCTATGCGGGTCTCCTACAGGCTGGACTCAACCCTGGAAAGCGTCAACCAGGCCGAGGAGGTCGCCATGAAAACGGCGGCCAAGGCGGGCTTTCCGGAAGACGAGGTCCACCGCATCGCCATGTCGGTGCGGGAAGCGGCGGTCAACGCGGTGCTGCACGGCAACGCGTACGATCCGGGCAAGAAGATGACGGTGGGCTTCGAAACCACCGCCAACTCCCTGATCATCACCATCGCCGACGAGGGCCGCGGGTTGGACGAAACCGAGGTGCCCGACCCGCTGTCGGAGGAGAACCTGCTCAAGCAGTCGGGACGGGGAATTTTTCTGATCAAGGCATTCATGGATGAAGTGAAATTCCGCAAGCTGAGTCCGGGCACTGAAATCACATTGATCAAGCATCGCGGCGAGGAAGCCGCGCACAAGGAGGGAACCCAGTGACAATGAAATCGAGCACGCGCCAGATTGACGGGGTCACCATCGTGGACCTGAGTGGCCGCATCACGCTGGGCGAAGGCAGCGTGGTGCTGCGCGACCTGGTCCGCGAGTTGCTGGCCAAGGGCAACAAGAAGATCCTGTTGAACCTGGGCGACGTGACCTACATCGACAGCTCCGGCATCGGCGAGCTGGTGAGCGCTTTCACCACCGTGCGCAACGGCGGCGGCGAGCTGAAGCTGCTCAACCTCACCAAGAAGGTGCACGACCTGCTGCAGATCACCAAACTGTACACCGTGTTCGACATTAAGGACGACGAGACGCAGGCCATCCAGTCGTTCGCCCGGGGCGCCTAGTCCCGAGCCGGGCCGCTACGCCCTCCTTCCACGGTGTGCCGAACTGTCGGCCGCCCGGCCAGTCCCCGGACTGGCCGGGTGCGCCTATTTTCCTTCCGCGAGGACTCCGTTATGCGAATCACCCGCCTCGACCGCACCCAGGTCGATTCCGATACCGCTTCCATCTTCGAAACCTACCAGCGGGAGCGGGGCAACGTGCCGAACATGTTCCGCACGGTGGCCCACCGCCCGGAATACCTGCGCACCATGATCGCCCATTTCCGCACGGTGATGAACACCGGCACCGTGCCCACCAAGCTAAAGGAATTGCTGACGGTGCGGGTGAGCCAGATCAACCGCTGCGAGTATTGACTGGCCTCGCACAGCGCTCTGGCAGAGCGCCTGGGATATTCGCGGGAGCAGTTGCTGCAGTTGGCAGAGTTCGAGTCCCGAAATGACTTCAGCGAGCAGGAAAAAGTGGGGTTGCGCTTCGCCGAGCGCATGACGCTGGATTCCAATAATGTGGACGAGAAGCTGTGGTCGCAGTTGCGGCAGCACTTCGACGAGGGCCAGATCGTGGAGCTGGCGGCGGCGATCGGGCTGTTCAATTACTTCAACCGCTTCAACAACGCGTTGCAGATGGAGCCGACGAAGTAATTGCGGAATTGCAGAAGTGCCGAATTGCGGAATTGAAGAATGAACCGCAAAGGACGCCAAGGCGCGCAAAGGGTCTTTTCCTCGGCGGCCTTTGCGTCCTTTGCGGTTGTGTTTTTCGTCATTGCCGCTCAGTCCGCTCGGGCGGCGGACTGTATTCCCTTTGACCAAGCCAAAGCGCACATCGGCGAAACCCGCTGCGTCAGCGGGAAGGTGCTGAAGGTCGGGCAGAGCCAGGGCGGCACCACGTTCCTGGACTTCTGTCAGAACTACCGCAAGTGTCCCTTCACGGTGGTGGTCTTCCGCAGCAAGCTGCGCGACGTCGGCGACGTGCGCCAACTCGAGGGCAAGGACATCGAGATTTACGGCAGGATCAAGCCGTGGGGGACGCGGGCGGAGATCATCCTGGAGCACGTGCGGCAACTGCGCGGCGAGGCGGCCCACATCCCGCCGCTGCCGAAGACGTACGACGTTGAGAACCGCGGGCGGTTCAGCGCCGGGGAGTTCAGCAAGGCGAAGAAGAAGTGAGTAGTGGTCAGTGGTCAGTGGTCAGTCAGGTTCTGGCCACTGTCCACCGACCACTGAGCACTGACCCCTGACCACTCAAACCAGCCCCTTCCTCAACTCCTCCAGCGAATAGCGTGTTCCACGCCACACCACGCCGCGATGGCGCGCGGCGTGGGCCATGGAGCGCAGCATGGTGTAGATCAGCAGCAGCGTGCCCACGGGATGGAGAGTGAAGTACAGCGGCGAAATACGCAGCTTGCGCGTGAGGCCGGCGTACAGCAGAGCGATGCACGCCACCGCGGCGGCGTAGGGCAGGCGCGACCACCCCGGCGCCAGCGCCAGTCCCAGAAACGGCCCGATGCCGAAGATCGCCAGCAGCACGCAGGCGCCGATCGCCTTCGCCCAGCGAAATTCCATCAGCGCGAACATGTTCTTGGTGAGGTTGCGCACCAGGCCGAAGGCGCCTCTTCCCCACTTCCACGGCAGCAGGCCCGGGCCGAAGACGTTGCGTTG
>DASUBK010000324.1:0-26143 GCA_035763305.1 Terriglobales bacterium
CGCCGAACGTGAACATCTTTCGCGATCCGCGCTGGGGACGAGGCCAGGAAACCTACGGCGAAGATCCCTACCTCAGCGGCCGCATGGCCGTCGCCTTCGTCACCGGCATGCAGGGCGACGATCCGCATTATCTTAAGACCATCGCCACGCCCAAGCACTTCGCCGTGCACAGCGGCCCGGAAGTTCTGCGCCACGCCTTCGATGTTCCTCTGTCGACGCACGATCTGGCCGACACCTACACGCCCGCCTTCCGCGCCGGCGTGGTCGAAGCCAAGGCGGGGTCGGTGATGTGCGCCTACAACTCGCTCGGCGGGCAGCCTGCCTGCGCCAACTCCACCTTGACGCACTTGCTGCGCGGCACCTGGAAGTTCGACGGCTACGTCGTCTCCGACTGCGGCGCTGTCGGCGACATCTATCGCGGGCACGATTACAGGAAGACGTTGGAACAAGCTTCGGCCACAGCGGTCAGCATGGGGACCGATCTGGACTGTGGAACGGAGTATCGCTCGCTGGGGACCGCAATCAGCAATCACCTGTTGGACGATTCTGCGCTCGACGTCGCCGTCACCCGCCTGTTCACCGCGCGCTTTCGCCTCGGCATGTTCGATCCGCCGGAGATGGTGCCCTGGTCCAAGCTGACGCTGGCCGACAACGACACCGCCGCGCACCGCAAGCTGGCGCTGGAAGCGGCGCGGCAGTCGCTGGTGCTGCTGAGAAACAATGGTGTGCTTCCCCTGCGCGGCGCGCCGCGCACCATCGCGGTGATCGGCCCCAACGCCGACAGCGAAGACGTGCTGCTGGGCAACTACAACGGAATTCCCTCGCGCTCTGCGACCGTGCTGCAGGGCATCCGCCAGCGCTTTCCGCAGGCGACCGTGCTGTCCGCGCCGGGCAGCCTGCTGATCGAAACCAGCGCTCTTCCCGTGCCGTCGTCCGCATTGCGCACGGCAGACCGCAAGCCGGGCCTGCGCGGCGACTATTACGCCAACGACACTCTGACTGGCACGCCGCTGCTCACCCGCGTGGACCCGAACGTGGATTTCGATTGGGCGGAGAGTGCGCCGGCGGCGGGCATGCCTGCAACGCACTTCTCGGTGCGTTGGAGCGGCGAACTGGTTCCGCCGGTCAGCGGCGAGTACCGCCTCGGCGGCGCCGCCGACGACGGCTTCCGCCTCTGGCTCGACGACACCTTGCTGGTGGACGATTGGGGCAGCCACGACGCGCGCGCGGTCACTACCTCGATGCAACTCCAGGCCGGCCGCGCCTACAAGCTCCGCATGGAGTACTGGCAGAAGGATTGGGGCGATGTCGCGCGCCTGCTGTGGCAGCCTCCCAACCTGCAAGACGACGCGCTGGCAGCGGCCAAGAAAGCGGACGTGGTGATCGCGGTGGCCGGCATCTCGCCGCAACTGGAAGGCGAGGAGAGTTCGGTCAGCGCGCCGGGATTCTTCGGCGGCGATCGTGTTGATATCGACCTGCCCAAGCCGCAGCAGCAGCTGCTGGAGTCGCTGGCTACCACCGGCAAGCCGTTGATCGTGGTGCTGATGAACGGCAGCGCGCTGGCGGTGAGTTGGGCGCAGCAGCACGCGGCGGCGATCCTGGAAGCGTGGTATCCCGGCGAGGAGGGCGGAAGCGCGGTGGCGCAGGCGCTGGCCGGCGACTTCAGTCCCGCGGGCCGTTTGCCGGTCACGTTCTACAAGTCGGTCGCCGACCTGCCGCCGTTCGACGACTATTCCATGATCGGACGCACCTATCGCTACTTCCACGGCGCGCCGCTGTATGCCTTCGGCTTCGGCTTGAGCTACACCAGTTTCGCTTACTCCGGCGCGCGCGTGGATCACGCTTCCATCGCGGCGGGCGATACCGTAACGGTGTCAGTGGAGGTGAAGAATACGGGGAAGATCGACAGCGACGAGGTGGTCGAGCTGTACCTGAGCCAACCGGGGCTGGAAGACCGCATGCGTGAGCAACGAATTACAGAAGGCAGCAGCCCCGTGGCCATCCGGACTCTCGCGGACAACAGCGCCGAGGCGATCCGCACGCTGGCGGGATTTACGCGTATTCACCTTCGCGCGGGCGAGAGCCGCACGGTCAGCATTCCCGTACACGAGCGCGAGTACAGCGTTGTCGACAATCACGGCACGCGCATCATCGTTCCGGGAACAGTGGATGTATGGATCGGCGGCGGACAGCCTCCGGCGGCGGGAGCGAAGACGCAGTTCCAGATCACGAGTGCGAAGGAGCTGCCGGAATAAGCGAAAGGTGTGGCACGGGTCTCCGACCCGTGCCTCCGCGGGTCAGAGACCCGCGCCACACAACCTGTTCCACGCCTAAGCCCGCGCGGCGGGCGACCGTTCATACGCGGCATACCTCATAACCAATCGATAAACGTCGTCGATCCGGGCCGGGCTTTCGCGCGGCCTCGCTCCGTCTGGTCGGAAGCGCAGGTATTCCCCAGGTATACCTGGGCTAAGCCTGTTTGTTTGCAACAGGGCTCATAGGGGGTAGGCGAGGTCGATAACTCTCCAATTAATGCTCATAAAGGTACGGCTGCTCCACCGACCAGTACAGCGCGTTGAACAGCATGGGAAAGGTCGCATGCGTCTGCGCGCGGTGCTGCGGGCGAATGCCGAAGAGCACCACCTTCCCCGGATTCGTTTCCACCGAAACCACCGCCGCGGTTCCCACCATCAGGTTCTCGCCGCGCACCCATCCGGAAGCGTTGGCGTTGGCGTTGGGATATCGCGCCACGATATTCACCTTCTGCGAGGAGAATCCGGGAGTGATCTCGAAGAAGGGCGAGTTGATGTAGTAGCCCCAGGTGTCGGCCGCGACGCCGTAGCCGATCGGATCCGAAGTATCGACCTGGAGATTGACGACCGCTCCGGGCGCGAAGGCCTGCTCGCGCGTGTAGGCGCGCTTGAGGTCCTTGACCGGCAGCGGCAGCTTGTCGATGAGCAGCGTGGTGGCTTCGCCCAGCGCCACCAGCGTGCCGCCCTGGTTAAGGAAGTCGTGCAGCGCGTTCCAGCCGTCGTCGCCGATGCCGCCGCGGTATTCCGGCATGATGGTCTTGAAGTCCAGACCGGTGAGGATGTCCTTCTCGCGCTGATCGGGAATGATGATGGCGTCGAACTTGTCGCGCAGCTTGCCGGCCTTGAGGTCGGCGTTGTGCAGCACGGTGTAGGGGAACTCGTAGTGATCGAGCACCCAGCGGGTCCAGCCTTCGTCGGCGTCGGCGAGATAGGTCTGGTATAGGCCGACGCGCGGCATGCGCAGCGTGGTACCCGACGAATCTGACGCTGCAGCCTGTTTGCCCCGCTTGGCGTCCGAGTTAGCAGAGGACGGTGATTCCTTCACCTCGAAGCCCGCAGTCGCCTTCTTCCACGCGTCCGGCTTGGCGCTGGTCGTGACGTAAGGAACCACGCCATCTTTGGACTTGCTGATCGTCACCTTCGCGCCGTCCTTCAGCAGGCGGTTGATCACGACGTTGCTTTCCGCACCGGTGTATGGGAAGCGGTAGTCCGCTCCAGGCTTATCGACCGCCAGCGTGAACGCAGGCGTCTGCTTCAGTTCGGTAAGGTTAAGGTCCTTGCTCAGCGGGGTATGGGCGAAGTCGGTCTTCACGCCGAACTGCATGCCCAGCGACCACGCGGACACGTCATAGGGCGCTTCCGGCGGAGCGTTGGGCGCGCGGCGCACTTCGGGATAGGTCTGCTTCTCGACGATGTCCTTGGCGTAACGTGCGAAGACCTGGTCGAAGTTCACGACGTAGGTTCCAGCCGCATACTTATGGCCATCCTGCTCGAAGTCCTTGCCGGCGCGGTCCACCTTGACGCCGGCAATGCGCAGCTTGTCCACCCGTTCGATTACTTCGTTGGCATCGTGCTGGCCGTTGACCGGGATCAGCAGGGCGAAGTTCTTGGTCTTGCCGCCGCCGATTTCGCCCTTGGTTCCCTGCTCGACGGTGTGCAGATTGATGTCGTAAATCTGGTGGAGCAGCGTGTTGCGGCTCACGGCAGCAGCATCGAGCAGCGCCCAGGTCGCGGTCAGCTCATAGTCCACGATGTCGCGCAGGGTCCAGGTTCCGCCCATCCAGGGATGCGGATACTCGGTGCGCGCATGAGTGTCGCGCGGCGGCGGCAGCGGCTCGTCGGGATGTTCCAGCAGGCGATTGCGCTCGGCCTCGAACTGCTCCGGCGTACTGGGCGCGGGCGGCAGAGGCTTGGTGGGATCGGCCATCTCCTGTTTGATCGGCGTGGCCACGCGAGCGCTGGCCACCTCGGTGAGCAAGCCGACTTCGTTATGCCACCAGCCGCTCCAGGCCATCGCGCCCTGCCACCAGTTGGTGTAAGTGGCGTTGTAGATGATTCCGATCTTGCCTTCCGCCTCCAGCGCGGCGGCCTGCTCCTGGCCGTAGATGGTGTTCAGGCGATAGATCAGGGGATCGACATTGGGATTGATGGGATCGGTCGCCGGCATGGTGAAGATGCGCGGGCCGGCGCTTCCCTGCTGGTGCTCGTCCAGCCAGATGGAGGGGAACCAGTCGTGCCAGATGAGGTTGGCGGTCATCTGGCTCTCCTTCTGGGAGAAGACGTACATATCGCGGTTGTCGTCGTGGCCGACGTAAGGATGGTAGAGCCAGGGCATGGGGCTGGCGGCGTAGGGCGTGCCCAGCGTCTTGTTGAACCAGTCGGTGACCATCATCTGGCCGTCGGGATTGAGCGAGGGGATGAGCAGGAAGACGACGTTGTCGAGGATGTTTTTGGTGCGCGGCGAATTGTCGGTGGCGAGCTGGTAGACGAGTTCCAGCACCATCTGCGAGGAGCCGATCTCGGTGGAGTGGATGTTGTTGGTGATCAGCAGGACGCTTTTGCCGTCGCGGAAGATCTCGTCGCGCTGGGCCTCGGTCGGGGCGCCGTCCTGGAAGTAGAGTTGGCGCTCCAGCGACTTGAGATGGTCGAGGTTCTTGATGTTGTCGGCCGAGCTGATTTCCAGCAAGGCGAAGGGATGGCCCTGGGTGGTGGGACCGAGATCGCGGTAGCGGACGCGGTCGGACATGGAGGCGATCTTCTGCAGGTATTCGATTCCCTTGTCGTAGCGCACCAGCTTGTTGTCGCTGCCGATGCGGAAGCCGAAGTACTGCTCGGGGGTAGGGATCTGGGCGAAGAGCGGCGTGACGAGGAGAAGAAAGCTCAGAATGCGGCGCATGTTAATCCTGTAGAGCATGGTGGCAATAGGGGTCCTTCGCTGGCGCTCCCTGCGCCTTTCTCCTCGCAGGCTCGGAGCCAGGGATTGGTCGCGCTCGCTCCGAATGACAATGGCTATGAGTTCCCTTGGTAAACCACGCGCGGGAAGCGCGGAATAGTAGCACACAGGGGGACTAGACAGACACGCGCGTACGACGGCGGGCCGGCAGTTTGCGCAATTGGCTGACCAGGCACCCGTCAGGAAGGACGAGGGCGCGATAGCGCACGTGCACCGGCGCGCCCGACTTGTGGCGCAGGACGTACTCGCCGGTCTGGCTGCCGTCCTGCAGATAGCGGACGAACATAGTCGCGGTATCGGCGGTTCCGGGATAGGTGAGGTCCTCGATCTTCATGCCGAGCAGATCGGTGCGGTCATAGCCGACGAGCTTGCAGGCGGCATCGCTGGCATGGACGTAGCGGCGGTCGCGATCGACATAGAAGAAGCACCGTGAGCGGACCTCAGGATGCCCGTGGCTGCGCATCAGCAACTGACCGACGGCGAGGAGGAGGTCGTTGGGATTGCTGAGAGGATCGACGACCGCGTTCTCGTGCTGACGGCGCAGGCCGCGATGCATCGACAGCACGAGCACGCCCGCTTGGCGGGCCGACGCCGCAGCCCTGGCCCGATCGGCACGATTGACGGACGAACCGATGACCAGCACCTCGGGAGACTCGGAGATCAGCGCAGCCAGTATTTCTCCGAGGGTGCTGCAGGTGCAGGTCGAGTAGCCGGCACGCTCGAAGAGCATCTGCCGCGTTCTCACCAGGACGCGGCTGGAGCCAAATTGCAGGAGGCGCGCCATTCTGTGCAGTGTAGCAGGCAGCGCAGGTTGACAGCCGGAGCGTAAGACGGGTAAATAGGCCGACTGCTTCGTGGGGCAAACGGCATGAGCAAACTCGCAAGACTGGGCTGCGTGTTGGGATTGTGCGCCGGCGTGGCCGCGGCGCAGGCACGACACGCGGTCGAGTGGCCGGCGTGGGGCAACGATCCGGGGGCGGCGAAGTACTCGACGCTGGCCGACATCAACGCGCAGAATGTCTCGCGGCTGAAGGTCGCCTGGACGTGGAAGACGGGCGAGACGGCCCTGCCGCAGTACGGCACTCGGCCGGGGATGTTCGAGAACACGCCGTTGATGATCGACGGCGTGCTCTACCTCAGCACGCCCTATAACAAGGTGGTTGCGCTCGATGCGGAGAGCGGCAGGCAGCTGTGGAGCTACGATCCGCAGGCGTACGTGGACGGCCAACCGCCGAACGGCACCGGCTACGTGCATCGCGGTGTGGCGGCGTGGCGCGACAAGAGCAAGCTGCGCATCTTCATGAACAGCCGCTACCGGCTGATCTGCCTGGATGCGGCGACCGGCGAACCGGTGAAGACATTCGGCGATAACGGCGTGGTGGACCTCAGCCAGGGACTGATCTGGAAGATCAACAAGCTGCACTACACGGAGACGTCGCCGCCCGTCGTCTACAAGGACCTGGTGATCGTCGGCAACGGCGTGGGCGACCGACTGACCTACCGCAACGATCCGCCTGGAGACGTGCGCGCCTTCGATGCGCGGACGGGCAAGCAGGTGTGGACGTTCCACACCATCCCGCAAAAGGGCGAAGTGGGCAACGACACCTGGGGGGAGGAGGCGTGGAAGTTCACCGGGCACACCAATGTCTGGGCGCCGATGACGCTGGACGAGCAGCGCGGGCTGCTGTACCTGCCGGTCAGCACGCCGAGCAACGATTTCTTCGGCGGGCGGAGACCGGGACAGAATCTGTTCGCGGACTCGCTGGTGTGCCTCGACGCGAACACCGGACAGCGCAAGTGGTATTACCAGATCGTGCATCACGGGCTGTGGGACTACGACATGCCGGCGCCGCCGACGCTGGCCACCATCCAGGTTGGCGGCAAGAAGATCGACGCGGTGGTGCAACTGACCAAGCAGGGCTATGCGTACCTGTTCGATCGGGTGAGCGGCGAGCCGGTGTGGCCGATCGAGGAGAAGCCGGTGCCGGCGAGCGACGTGCCCGGCGAGCACGCGTGGCCGACGCAGCCGGTACCGTCGAAGCCGCCGGCCTTCAGTCCGCAGGGCGTGACGCTGGATGACGCCTTCGATCTCACGCCGGAGTTGAAGCAGCAGGCGCAGGCGGCAATGAAGAAGCTGAAGCTGGGGCCGCTGTTCACACCGCCGTCGTACGCGGGAACCATCATGAGGCCGGGGATCATCGGCGGGGCGAACTGGGGCGGCGGCGCCTTCGATCCGGAGACCGGCATGCTGTACATCAAGACCACCAACCTGGCGCACGTGGCGCGGGTAAAGGCGCCGGATCGCACGTCGGCGAATCCGCGCGCGTCCGAAGTGGATGCCGACTGGGCGGGAGACCTGGTGGGAACGAACGCCGAGTTCGGCGACGGCCTGCCGTTGACCAAGCCGCCGTATGGCGAACTGGTGGCAGTCGATCTCAATCGCGGCGAGATTGCGTGGCGCGAGACTTACGGCGACTGGCCGGAGCTGCGGGCGAAACTCAAGGGCGTGACGTTGCCGGAGAAGCTGGGCGTCGCGGGGCCGCAGGGACCGATCGTGACCAAGACGTTGCTCTTCGTGGGCAGCGAAGATATGTTCCTGCACGCGATTGACAAGAAGACGGGGAACGATTTGTGGGAGGGCGCGCTGCCGGCGCGGGCATTCGGAAATCCGATGACCTACCGGACGAAGTCGGGAAAACAGTTCGTGGTGGTGGCGGTGGGAGCGGGGGCAAACGCGCAACTGGTGGCGTTCTCACTGCAGTAGAACTTGTCGTGGCCCGAGAAGAAGCCGGTTCACCCGAAGGACACGAAGGGCACGAAAGTTGAGTGAAATGAAACGACGGACATTCGTGCAATGGCTGATGGGAGCGGCCGTGGCGCTGCCGATGCCGCGGTGGCTGTGGGCGCGGGTGAGCGCGCTGGCGGAGTTGTCGGAGGGCGAGATGGCGACGCTGCGCGAGATCGCGGCCATCGTGCTGCCGCAGTCGCTCGGCCGGTCGCGGACGGACGAGATCGCGGGCGGGTTCGTGCGCTGGATTCGGGGCTATCGCGAGGGCGCGGAGCTGCCGTCGGGATACGGTTTCACGCGCCTAGAGCGCGCCGGACCGAATCCAGCTCTCGGATACGCGAAGCAGTTGCAGCAACTCGACGCGGGTAAGCCGTTCGCGCAACTGGATGGGGCGGCGAAGCGGGCGACGATCGAGCAGTCGCTGGCGAAGATTGCCGAGGTGCCGCAGCGGCCGAACGGCAAGAGCGTCGCCGCCGACCTGATGAGCTACTTCTTTCACAGCAGCGAAGGACACGATTATCTCTACGACGCGGCCATCCGGATCGAGGACTGCCGCGGGCTGCCGAGTTCGCCCAAGCGTCCGGCGCGGGAGGAAGCCTGATGCCGGTGCACGAGACGGATGTGTGCATCATCGGCGGGGGAATCAGCTCGGCGATGCTGGCGCTGAAGCTCTCGGAGCTGCGGCCGGGTGTGAACATCACGGTAGTCGAGGCGGGCAAGACGTTCTTCGACCTGCCGCAGCGCTTCCAGTATCGCGAACGGGCGATGCAGTATGGGGAGAATCCGTGGCCGGGAGATTTCCTCGCGGACCAGGCGGCGGAGGGAGTGATCTCGCGCACCATGGCGCTGGGCGGCTCGGCGCTGCACTGGGGCGGGACGTGCAATCGCTTCTCGAAAGAAGATCTGCGACTGAAGTCGATGTACGGACTGTACGTGGACTGGCCGATGGAGTGGGAAGAGTTGGAGAAGTTTTACTGCGAGGCGGAGCGTCGGCTGGGAGTGTCGGGCGAGCCGAGCCCGTTTGCCGAGGATGACCGCAGCCAGCCGTATCCGATGGCGGCGATGCCGCTGACGTGGAACCTGGAGCAACTGCGGGCGTGGGGCAACAAGAGCGGGATTCCCTTCCAGCCGACGCCGCAGGCGAAGAACACCAAACCTTACGACGGGCGGTCGCAGTGCATGAGGTGCGGGACGTGCGAGATCTGTCCTACGGGCGCGAAGTACTCGCCGGACTTCACTTTTCAGAAACTGGTGAAGGAGAAGAAGGTCACGATTCACGATCGGACGCTAGTGCGGAAGCTGGTGCTGGATGATAAGCGGCCGACGGTAGTCGCGGCGGAGGGATCGAAAATGGACAAGCCCACATCTGCCAAAAACCGGCAGATGTGGGGCACCGTGACGTATCGCGCGAAGACTTTTGTAGTCGCGTCGGGATATGCGTGGAGCTCGCACCTGCTGCTGCTGTCGGAAAATGCCAGGTATCCGAACGGGCTGGCGAATTCGTCGGGGCTGGTGGGGAAATACATGAACGGCCACCGCTTCATGGGATTCGTGACGGAGGTGGATGCCGACATTTATCCCGGCATGAATCCGGACTACGGGCTGATTTCACGGCAGTACTTCCGCTGCGCGGCGGACAAGCCGTACGTGCGGCACGACCTGCGCATCTGGGAGAATCCGGACCGGCATCCGCTGCGGCTGAAGGATGGTTCGGGCAAGTTTTTGCTGGGCGACGAACTGGTGAAGGATTGGCGGGAGCGCAAGCGCGGCACGGCGCGAGTGCGGGCATATATCGACGTGCACCCGGCGCGGGAGAGCGAGTTGACGCTGGATGCGGCGAAGAAGAATCGCTGGGGCGATCCAATGCCGAAGATCGTGCACCGCCTGGATGAAGCGACGCAGGCGCGCGAGGCGGCGACAAAGGAACATGTTGAGGGCGTGTTCGCGCGCATGGCCGAGGCGGCGGGGACGAAGATCGTGGGACGCTTCGAGGGCAAGTACCTGGACCATCCGGCGGGAGGATGCCGGATGGGGACGGATGCGGCGGAGAGCGTCACAGACAGCTACGGGCGAACGCACGATCACGAGAATCTGTTCGTGGTGGGATCGCCGACGATGCCGACGGCGGGATGCACGAACGGGACGCTGACCATGGTGGCGCTGACGCTGCGGTCGGCGGAGGAGATAGCGAAGGGGCTGAAGTAGATTTCAGATTTAGCCGGGTGAGCCCAATAAGGCACGAGAGCGCACGCGGGGGCGCGTGCGCTCCAGCAGGAGTTCCGCAGGCGAGGGCGCCTGCGGCTACGTGAGTTGTTATTGGATCTGACTTACCAGCCGCGGTCGCCGCGATCGCGTCCGCCGCGCCCGCCGCCGCCGCCACCGCCGAAGCCTCCCCGGCCGCCGCGGCCGCCGCCACCACCGAAGCCTCCGCCGCCGCCGCGGGGGCGATCCTCGCGCGGGCGAGCTTCATTGACGGTGATGTTGCGCTTGCCGACCTGCTTGCCGTTGAGGTTCTGGATGGCCTGCTCCGCCTCGTTATCGTTGGACATTTCGACGAAGGCAAAGCCGCGCGATTGGCCGCTGAACTTGTCACGTACCAGGCTGACGTTGTCTACCTGCCCGAAGGGCTCGAACAAGGTGCGAATCTCATCTTCGGCGGTCGAGAAGTCAAGGTTCCCCACGTAAATGTTCTTCATGCGATCTCTCTTGGTCAGGATATGCGTCGTGCTTGGGAGCGGCGCCGAACGAGGGCTTCGTGCGGGGAACGCTGACAGGCAGATATACGCGGCAAAAACCATACCACACCGACCGCAGGGTGGGGTAGTCGTTTAGCTATTGGCGGAGAGCCCGGCTTCGCAAACGGGAAATGCATGTCAGCGGGCGGCGGCGCGGGCCTGGAGCCACTGGGGGCGGCGCGCCTCGAAGGCAGTGATGTCGGCCTCGTGCACCAAGGTGAGGCCGATTTCGTCGAGGCCTTCGAGCAGGCAGCGGCGGCGGAAATCGTCGGTACGAAAGGCGGTCCACCAGCCGGAGGCATCGCCGACCGTCTGGTGTTCGAGATCGACAACGAGCCGATATCCATTACGTTCGGCGGCGCGGGCCATCAGGCGAGAGACGTGTTCTTCCGGCAACGTGATGGTGAGGATGCCGTTCTTGAAGGCGTTGGTGGCGAAGATGTCGGCGAAGGAAGGCGCGATGACC
Source organism: Terriglobales bacterium (assembly GCA_035763305.1). GTDB lineage: Bacteria > Acidobacteriota > Terriglobia > Terriglobales > Acidobacteriaceae > DASUBK01. Next base: position 11,255 of record DASUBK010000324.1, read on the forward strand.
ACGCGGAAGCCGTAGTCGAGCAGCGCCCAGGCGGCATGCTCGCGCGAGGAACCGCAGCCGAAGTTCTTGCCGGCAACGAGAATGGAACCGCCGCGGTAAGCGGAGTCGTTGAGCACGAAGGCGGCCGGGGCGCGGTCGGCGGCATAGCGCCAGTCGTAGAAGAGGAACTCACCGTAGCCGGTGCGCTCGATCCGCTTGAGGAACTGCTTGGGGATGATCTGGTCGGTGTCCACGTTGACGCGCGGCAGCGGGACGACGAGGCCTTCGTGCTGGCGAATGGGCTGCATAGCTAATCCTTGAACTCCCAGGAGCGGACATCCACGAAGTGGCCGCGGATGGCGGCGGCGGCTGCCATGGCGGGGCTGACCAGGTGGGTGCGCCCGCCGCGCCCCTGGCGTCCTTCGAAGTTGCGGTTGCTGGTGGAGGCGCAGCGCTCGCCGGGTTGGAGGATGTCGGCGTTCATGCCCAGGCACATGGAGCAGCCGGGTTCGCGCCACTCGAAGCCGGCGGCGCGGAAGACGCGGTCGAGGCCTTCCTGCTCGGCGGCGGTTTTGACCTGCTGCGAGCCGGGCACAACCATGGCGCGCACCCGCGGCGCCACCTGGTAGCCCTGGGCGACGCGGGCGGCGGCACGCAAATCCTCGAGACGCGAGTTGGTGCAGGAGCCGATGAAGACACGGTCCACGCCGATGTCCTCGATGGCGATACCGGCTTGCAGGCCCATGTACTGCAGGGCGCGGTGGGCGGCGGAGCGCTCGTCATCGGAGGAGAAGCTTTCGGGAGCGGGCACGCGGTTGGTGACGGCGGTCACCATGCCGGGGTTGGTGCCCCAGGTGACATGAGGAGCGATGTTGCCGGCGTCGACGGTAACCGTTCGATCGAAGGCGGCGCCGTCATCGGTGCGGAGCGTGCTCCAGTCGGCGACAGCGGCATTCCAGTGGGCGCCGCGGGGAGCGAAGCGGCGGTTTTCGAGATAGGCGAAGGTGGTCTGGTCGGGGGCGATCATGCCGGCGCGGGCGCCGCCTTCGATGCTCATGTTGCACAGCGACATGCGCGCCTCCATGGAGAGCGCGCGCACGGCTTCTCCGGCGTACTCGATGACGTGGCCGGTGGCGCCGTCGGTGCCGATAATCCCGATGATGGCCAGCGCCATGTCCTTGGCGCCGACGCCCGCGCCGAGGCGTCCGGTCACCTGCACCTGCATCGTCCTGGGCTTCGCTTGGGGGAGGGTCTGGGTAGCCAGGACGTGCTCGACTTCCGAGGTGCCGATGCCGAACGCCAGGGCGCCGAACGCACCGTGCGTGCTGGTGTGGCTGTCGCCGCAAACGACGGTGAGGCCGGGTTGGGTGAGGCCGAGTTCCGGGCCGATGACGTGGACGATGCCCTGCTCGGGGGCGTTCATGTCGAACAACTGGATACCGAATTCGCGGCAGTTGCGGCGCAGCGCGTCCACCTGCGCGGCGGCGACGGGGTCCTGGATGGTGATACGGCCGGGATCGGTGGGGACGTTGTGATCCACGGTGGCGACGGTGAGATCGCGGCGGCGAACGTTGCGGCCGGCGACGCGCAACCCTTCAAAGGCCTGCGGCGAGGTGACCTCGTGAACGAGGTGCAGGTCGATGTAGAGCAGAGCCATGTCGCCGTCCTGGCGGACGACGTGGGCGTCCCAGATTTTTTCGAACAAGGTGCGCGGCCGTGTCATGCCGATTCCTCAGACAGCGTGAAATGCGTATTGCGATTGCAGCTTGTCGGCGAGCCGGCGCTCGACGACGTCGCCCATCGCCGAGGTGCTAACCAGGGTGCAGCCGGGTTGGGCGATGTCGGCGGTGCGGAACCCGGCGCGCAAGGCGAATTCGACCGCCTCCTCGATTTGCTGCGCCTCGCGTTCGAGCTTGGCGGTATGGCGCAGCAGCATGGCGGCGGAGAGGATCGCGCCCAGCGGGTTGGCCTTGCTCTGGCCGGCGATGTCGGGAGCGGAGCCGTGCACCGGCTCGTAGAGGTCGATGCGTCCGCCGATGGTCGCCGATGGAACCATGCCGAGCGATCCGGAGAAGGTCGAGGCCTGGTCGGAGAGGATGTCGCCGAAGAGGTTCTCGGTGAGCAGGACGTCGAAGCGGCGCGGGTTGGTGCACAGGTACATGGCGCAGGCGTCCACGTAAACGTGATCGAGGGCCACGTCGGGATAGCGCGCGGCGACGCGGGTGACGACTTCCCGCCACAGGCGCGAGGTCTCGAGCACGTTGGCCTTGTCCACGGAGGTCACCTTGCGGCGGCGGGTGCGGGCGGCGGTGAAAGCAACGTCGGCGATGCGCTCGATCTCCGGTTCGGAGTAGCGCATGGTGTTGTAGCCGGAGCGGTGGCCGTTCTGGAGATATCCGCGCGGCTCGCCGAAGTAGAGACCGCCGAGCAGTTCGCGGACGACAAGGATGTCGACGTCCTTGATCACCTCGGGGCGGAAAGGCGAGCAGGAGGCCAGCGCGTCCCAGGCGCGCGCGGGGCGAAGATTGGCGAAGCCGCCGAGAGCCTGGCGCAACTCCAGCAGGCCTTTCTCCGGGCGCTGATGGGCGGGAGCGTTGTCGAACTCGGGGCCGCCGACGGCGCCGAGGAGGACGGCGCTGCTGGACTGACATGCGTCCAGGGTAGCGGGAGGCAGCGGCGATCCCGTCTGGCGAACGGCGGCGCCGCCGATCAGCGCCTCGCGAAACTGGACGTCGCAACCGCCGCAATCGCGGACGGTGCGCAGGACCTTGACGGCCTCACGGGTGACTTCGGGGCCGACGCCGTCGCCGGGCAGGACGGTAATACGGAGTTCCATGATTCCTCTTGAGAGTCCCTCAGCGGCTAAAGCCGCATAAATTCGGAGCGCTGAACGGCACGGCTGAAGCCGTGCCCTCCCGCGAAGAGCACTCCGAACCTCTTACAACCTGAACTGGCAGTTGCCGGCGGTGCTACACGGGCCCGCCGGCAGGATGCCGGCGCTACTAAACCACCGGCGCTGCCTTCTGCTTACGCGCGCGCGGCGGCGGCGTCACGATAGTGCGGCACCAGCGCCAGCAGGTCCTGATCGTAGATGTTCTTCTTGCGATCCGCCAGCGCGGTGAAGCGCTCGTACACGGCATCGAGTTCCTGGCGGGCGAAATCGAAGCCAAGCTCGCGGAAGCGCAGCGCCAGCGCGTGGCGGCCGGAGTGCTTGCCCAAGATCAGGCGATTGGAAGGCGCGCCCACCGATTCCGGCGTCATGATTTCGTAGCACAGCGGGTTGCTGATGACGCCGTGCTGGTGAATGCCGGCCTCATGGGCGAAGGCGTTGCGGCCGACGATCGCCTTGTTGGGCTGCACCGGGAAGCCGAGGACTTCGCTCAGCATGCGGCTGGTGGGGTGAAGCTGCTCGCCGCGGATGGCGGTGGTGTAGGCGTAGCGGTCAGCACGCACGCGCATCGCCATGATGATTTCTTCCAGGGCGGCATTGCCGGCACGCTCGCCGATGCCGTTGATGGTGCACTCCACCTGGCGCGCTCCGGCTTCGACCGCAGCCAGGCTGTTAGCGACGGCGAGGCCGAGATCGTTGTGGCAGTGGGCGGAGATGATGACCGACTCCTGCGGAATGCGGGCGCGGATGGCGCGGATCAGATCGCCAAACTCGCCCGGCGTGGTGTAGCCGACCGTGTCCGGAATGTTCACCGTGGTAGCGCCGGCGCACACGACTTCCTCGAGGACATCGCAGAGGAAGGCGACGTCGGAGCGGGTGGCGTCCTCGGGAGAGAACTCGACGTCGTCGCACAAGGTTTTTGCGAAGGCGATGGCCTCGCGCGCCTGGCGCAGGCACTGCTCGCGGGTGATCTTCAGCTTGAAGCCGAGATGAATATCCGAGGTGGCGAGGAAGACGTGGATGCGCGGGCGGGCGGCGTGCCGGATGGCCTCCCAGGCACATTCGATGTCCTCGCGCTTGGCGCGGGCCAGGGCGGCAATGCGCGCGCCGCGCACCTGGCCGGCGACGCGGGCGACGGCCTTGAAGTCGCCCTCGGAGGCGACCGGAAAGCCGGCTTCGATGATGTCCACGCCCAGGCGCTCGAGCTGAGCGGCGATGCGGACCTTCTCGTGCTCGTGCATGCTGCAACCGGGCGACTGCTCCCCGTCGCGCAGAGTAGTGTCGAAAATCAGGACGCGAGATGGATCGCTCATGCCGGCTCCTTTTGCCACGCCTTGGAAGGCGTGACTGGCTACGATGCGCGACCGGCACGATATAACGCAAGCTTATAATTGTTTGGTGTTTATAAGCATCGCCTTATAGAATCAAAAACCGTTATGGACGTATTCCAACTGGAGACATTCCTGGCGGTGGTGGAGGAGAAGACGTTCTCGCGGGCGGCGCACCGCATGCACCGCACGCAGCCGGCCATCAGCCAGACGATCCGCAAACTGGAAGAATCGCTGGGCGAGCCGCTGTTTGACCGCTCCTCGCGCGACGGCACGCTCACCGCGGCCGGGCGGCTGCTGCAGGAGTACGCGCAGCGCATCCTGAATCTGCGGCAGGAGACGCGGCAGGCGCTGGAAGATCTGCGCAGCCTGCGCACAGGACGGCTGTCCATCGCCGCCAACGAATTCACCTGCCTGTTTCTGCTGCATGTGCTGGAGGAGTACCGGCGACTGCACCCGATGATCACCATCACGGTGCAGCGATCGCTGGCCAGCCGGGTGGCGCACGAGGTGCTGAACCACAACGCCGAACTGGGCATGCTGTCGTTCCGGCCGAACGATCCGCGGCTGCGCTCGGTGGTGGTGTACCGCGACGAACTGGCGTTCATCGTGCACCCGCAGCATCCGCTGGCGCGGCGCAAGGAGGTGTCGATCCGGCAGCTGGGGACGGAGACTTTCGTCGCCCACAACGTCCCTTCTCCATATCGCGCCAAGGTGCTGGACGCGTTTCAGCGGCACCGCACGCCGTTGAACATGGACGTGGAGCTGCCGACGCTGGAGGCGATCCGCAAGTTCGTAGGACGCGGGATTGGAGTGGCGCTGGTGCCGCTGCTGGCGGTGGAGGAGCAGATCGAGCGCGGCGAACTGGTGCGGGTGGGGATCAAGGAGCTGAAACTGGAGCGGAAGCTGCGGATTGCATACCGCAAGAGCTCGCCGCTGTCGCACGCGGCGCAGGCGTTTTTCCAGATTGTGAGAAAGCGGGCGGGAGAGAAGGGCGGGAGATTTTTGTTTCAGGCGGAGTCGGCGTAGGAGATTCAGATTGAAGATTTCAGATTGAAGAATTGGCGGAGCACATGCGGCGGCCCTCGGGCGTGGGCGCCCTCGCGGCGTAGATTCGGGTTACGCCAAGGACAGCCCCGGCGCGGGCGCCGGGGCCTACCAAAACCCTGCCGATTATCGAATGCCGATTGCCGAATTTGCGCGCGAGGTCGCGCGCGGTCCAATTGGTTACAGGTTGCGCATAGCTTGCTGCAGGCGCTCCGGGGTCATGGGGAGCTGGAAGAGGCGGGCGCCGGTGGCATCGAAGATGGCGTTGGCAAGCACCGCGCCGATGGTGACGATGGGCGGCTCGCCGCACCCGGAGGCGGCGTTGTCGGGGTTGTCGATCAGCACGGCCTCGATGCGCGGCAGCCAGGAGAAGCGCGGGATCTCGTAGCTGTCGAAATTGCGCTCGAGCACGCGGCCGTCGGCGAAGCGCACCTCTTCGGTGAGCGCGTATCCCAGGCCCATGGTGATGCTGCCCTCGATCTGCTGGCGGGAGCCGTCGGGGTTGACGGTCACGCCCTGGTCCTGGGCGCAGACGACGCGTTTCACCTGCACGCGGCCGCTCGCCTTGTCCACGGCGACCTCCGCCATGGTCGCGACGTACGTTCCCAGATAAATTGCGCAGGCCACGCCGACACCGCGATTGCTGGGCGACTTGGCGGGTGTCCAGCCAAACTGTCGCGCGGCCGCGTCGAGGACGCGCAGCATTCGCTTGTCCGAAAGATTGACGCGGCGGAATTGCAGCGGGTCCATGCCGGCCCTGCAGGCAAGAATGTCGATGTGCGATTCGCGGGCGAAGGTATTCGTGTTCACAGAGGGCGCGCGCCATGGGCCGACGGCGAAGGGATGCAGGCCCGGCGCGTTCCCGCCACCCCAGCTTCCCGAGGATGCGGTGCGCTGGTGAGGGATGTCGTAGAACTGCCTGGCCTCGCGATCGCCGGCGCAGTAAACGGCAAAATCCCACAACGACAGCCTGGCGGCCGAGGTCATGCCGGCGCGAATCTTCACCACCGCCGCAGGGCGGAAGGTGTCATAGAAGAATTCCTCGCCGCGGTCCCACATCACCTGCACGGGAGCGCCGGTGAGTTTCGCCAGGCGCGCGGCTTCGATGGCCTGGCGGGAGGCGCTCTTGCCGCCGAACCCGCCGCCGACGTAGGGAGTGATCACGCGCACGTCTTCCGGCGTGAGTCCCAACTGCTGGACAAGTTGCTGCTTGACCGGAAACGGCGTCTGAGTGGAAGCCCAGACGGTGAGCTTGCCGCCTTCGAAGCGGGCGGTGGCGGCATGAGGCTCGAGCGGCGAATGGGCAACGTAGCTGTTGAAGTAAGTTTCTTCGACGACGGTGGTGGACGCCTTCTCGCCATCAGCGAGGCTGCCGCTTTCGGCGAGCACCTGCGGCGGCGGCGCGGTCTTGAGCAGGTGATCGAAGATGGTGCGATCGTTGAGGCCCGCGGGAAGGGGAGAAAAGCGCGGTTTCAGCAGCGCGAGCGCGCGTTCGACGGTGTCGCGATCGGCGTGCAGCACGGCGACGAACTCGCCATCGCGCACCACGCGAATGCCGGGAATCTTCTCCGCCGCCGTAGTGTCCACGTCGAGCAGACGGGCGCCGTGCGCGGGCGGGCGGACGAGGCAAGCGTGCAGCATGCCGGGGAAGGTGATGTCGGCGGCGTAGCGCGCGCGGCCGGTGACCTTCTCGAGCCCGTCCTTGCGCGCCGGCGACTGGCCGTGGAGCTGGTAGGCCGAGACCGGCTTGACGGCGATCTTCTCGAGATGGCGCTCGATGCGCTTGCCTTCCACCAGTTCGGCGTAGCTGACGCGCCTTCCCTGCTCCCGGTCGGAGATCACGCCGTTGGCGATATGCAGACGATCCGGCGCGACCTGGAGGTGCTCGGAGGCCATCTGCAGCAGCACCGCACGCGCTTCGGCGGCGGCGCCGCGCAACACAGGGCCGAACTGGCGGATGCTGAGCGAGCCGAAGGTGCCCATGTCCCACGGACAAAGGTCGGTGTCGCCCATCACCATGTCGACGGAATCGAGATTAACGTCGAGTTCTTCGGCCAGCAGCATGGCGAGCGAGGTCTTCGCTCCCTGCCCCAGTTCGACTTTGCCGACCATGCAGGTGACGCGGCCGTCGGAAGCGATGCGCAGGTAGGCGTTGAAGTCGGAGGGATAGCTGGGCCGGCCGGGCAAGCGCGCCGGCTCCTGCAGCGCGTCGAGCGAAGCAACGGAGAAGAGCAGGAACAATCCACCGCCGGCGAGGCCGAGAAAATTGCGGCGAGTGAGGTCGGCAGACGCGAGTTCCACCACTTCGTTTTCCCAGTTGAGACTGTTCGTTTTCATCACGCATCCACCTTTTCCGCCGCCTGCTGGATGGCTTCGACGACGCGGACGTGCGAGCCGCAGCGGCAGAGGTTGCCGTCCATGTGGCTGAGGATCTGCTCGCGCGTGGGATGTGGCGATTTGCGCAGCAGCGCGTAAGCCTGCAGGATCATGCCCGGCGTGCAGAAGCCGCACTGGAAGGCGTGATGGTGCAGGAACGACTGCTGGATGGCGTGCAACTGGCCTTCGGCGGCCAGGCCCTCGATGGTGAGGACGCGCTTGCCGGAGACTTCTCTGAGCAGCGTCGCGCAGGAGCGCACCGGCTCGTCATCGACCAAAACGGTGCAGGCGCCGCAATGAGCCTCGCCGCAGCCGTACTTGGCGCCGGTGAGGCCGAGATCGTAGCGCAACACCCATAGCAGCTTGCGCTCGTCGTCGCCGGTGACACGCGCCGGCTTGCCATTGAGGGTGAAGGAAACGGTTTTGTCCACGAGCACCTCCGCCACGGTCAACAGGTGTAGGCGAAAGCGGGCGGGGACGCAGTGACGGGTGATGCAGGGCGAGGTGACGCCATCGCGCTCGGGCGGGGGCGCCCTCGCGGTTTCCATTGGGGCGCTGCCTGCGCCAGCCCCGGCGAGGGCGCCGGGGTCTACCAATCTAGTGCTGATTGCCGAATGCCGATTGCCGAATGGCTACACGTCTTTCAGCTGGTCCTCGTCCATGCCGAAGTAGTGGCCGAGTTCGTGGATCACGGTACGGCGGATCTGCTCGCGGATTTCATCCTCCGTGCGGCAGACCGCTTCGATGTTCTTCTGGTAGAGGATGATGTGATCGGGGCCGGTGGGCAGGGCAAAGACGCTGCGCTGGGTGGCCGGAATGCCGACATAGAGCCCGAGGAGCAGGCGACGCGGCGAGCCGTGCGGGCGGCGGCGCTGGATCTCCTCCGCGGGACGATCCTCCACCAGCAGGGCGACGTTGTGAATGCGGCGGCGGAATTCGTCGGGAAGCGAATCCACGGCCTCGCGCGCGATGTTGACGAAGTGCTCGCGGGTCATCGGCGGTCCTTGTCGCGCTGCAGCTGGCCGGAGATTTTGCGCAGCATGCCGGTCCAGGTCTCGGCGTCGGCGGCGGTAAATTGCGCGCGCCGCAAGAGGAGACGGATTTTCTCCTGGGTCGCGGCGCCGGCGCGGGGTTTGACGTAGCCGCTGGCCTCAAGACTCTCGAACAATAATTCTTCCATGCGAAGCAATTGCGCGGCGGAGGGACGCGAGTCCTGCGGCCCCGGCTTCGCCGGTGCGGCGCGGGAGAGTTCGTACAGACAGACGGCGACCGCCTGGCCGAGATTCATGGAGGGATGCGCTTCGCGGGTGGGAATGCGCAGCAGCCAATGGCAGAAGGTCAGGTCCTCCGTCGAAAGCCCGCGTTTCTCGGAGCCGAAGAGCAGGGCGACGGGGCCGGCGGCGAGCCGCTTGCGGATGAGGGTAGAGGCTTGCGGCAGTGGGCGGAGCGCTTGCTGCAGGTCGCGATTGCGGCCGGCGGTGGTGCCGACGACCAGGGTGCAGTCGGCAACGGCGTCGGCAATGGTGGGATATTCACGCGCGTTGCACAGGATGTCGGCGGCGCCGACGGCGGAGCGGGCTTCGCGAAAAGAGGCTTCGAAGGGCTGGACGAGACGCAGATGGGGGCAGCCGAAGTTGCTCAGGGCGCGGGCGGCGGCGCCGATGTTGAGCGGGTTGCGCGTGGCGACGAGGACGACGCGCAGGTGGTCGAGATGGGCGGATAGCGGCAAGCAGCAATATTGTAGCGGGAGCCGCGGCGGGGCAGCCGGGACGTATCCGATGCCGAATGCCGAATGACGAATGACTGTGCGCGCGACGTCGCGCGAGGTCCAGCGTCCCGCCGGCGAGGGCGCCTGCAGCTACGTGATTCGCATGCGGCTGCGTAATTCGGCGCTGCGACCGCAGGCGGGAATCCGCATCCAATGATTTTCGTGCGACTCCGCCCGTGACTTGCAGTCGAGGTGGACGCAGCCGGTGCAAGCGCGTTGGATCTGGAAGAACGGCATCCTTCCCCCAATCCGTGGATGATCGCGCTGGCCGTGATCCTGCCGACGTTCATGGAGGTGCTGGACACCTCCATCGCGGCGGTAGCGCTGCCCTACATCGCGGGGAGCTTGTCGGCGTCCACCGACGAAGCCACGTGGGTGCTGACCAGCTACCTGGTGGCCAACGCGATCGTGCTGCCGGCCAGCAGCTGGTTTTCCATCCGCTTCGGTCGTAAGCGCTTCCTGCTGACCTGCATCGTCGTCTTCACCCTCTCGTCGTTCGCCTGCGGAGCGGCGGCCAACCTGGGCATGATCCTGCTGGCGCGCGCGGTACAGGGCGCAGGCGGCGGCGCGCTGCAGCCGCTGTCGCAGGCGATTCTGCTGGAGAGCTTTCCGCCCAAAAAGCGCGGCCTGGCGATGGCGGTTTTCGGGCTTGGCGTGGTGGTCGCCCCGGTGCTCGGGCCGACGTTGGGCGGCTGGCTCACCGACACGTATTCCTGGCGCTGGGCGTTCTACATCAACATCCCGGTCGGCATCCTGGCGATCGTCATGATCAGCCGTTACGTCTTCGATCCGCCGTACATCAAGGAGGCGAAGGCGGGGCGGTTGGACCGGATCGGGTTCGGCCTGCTGGCGATCTGGCTGGGGCTGCTGCAAATCATCCTGGACAAAGGGCAGGAGGCGGACTGGTTCAGCGCGACGTGGATTCGCTGGGCGACGCTGGTGCTGGTGATTTCCTTCGTGGCATTCATCGTCTGGGAGCTGCGCCGGAAGGACCCGCTGGTGCGATTGCGAGTGTTTCGCTCACGCAATTTCGCCGTGGGGTGCGTGTTGATTGGGCTATTCGGCGCGGCGATTTACGGGCTGGTGACGCTGCTGCCGCTGTTCTACCAGGAGCTGCTGGGATACACGGCGCTGAACGCGGGAATCGCGGTCAGCCCGCGCGGGCTGGGAGCGATCATCGCCATGCCGATGATCGGAGTGCTGACCAGCCGCATCGACAATCGCTGGCTGATCGCCTTCGGCTTCGGGCTCTTCGGCGTGTGCAGCATCTGGTTCAGCCACATCAATCTGACCATCTCGCAGTGGACGCTGCTGTGGACCATCGTGCTGAGCGGGTTCGCCTCGGGATGCATCTTCGTGCCGCTGTCCACCACGGCGATGGCGCGGCTGCCCAACCAGGAGATCGGCAACGCCAGCGGCCTGTACAACCTGCTGCGCAACATCGGCGGCAGTATCGGGATTTCGGTGGTGAACACCATCGTGTCGCGGCATGCGCAGCTGCACCGGGCGGAGATGGTGCACTCGATTACGCCGGCGAATCCGGCCTTGGTACAGCAACTGCAAGGATCGTCGGCGCTGCTGCAGCACAGCGCGGGCAACGGCGGGGCGGCGTTGTCGGGAGTTACGGAGCGGGCGTACGCCATTCTGAACGGGATCGTGAACCAGCAAGCGCTGCTGTCGTCGTACGTGGATGATTTCCGGTATCTGGCGGTGGTGTGCTTCGCCTGCGTGCCGGTGGTGTTCGTCCTGGCGAAGACGGTGGGGAAGAAGGGGGCGGTGTCGGCGGCGCACTGATTCAATGCCGAGTGCCGAATTCCGAATTCCGATTGCCGAACGCAGACGGTGCGCGGTCCCGACCGGAGTCGGTGGAACCAGCAATTCGCTGTCGGCTACAAACCGCAGGCGAGGGCGCCTGCGGCTACGTGATTTTGGAAAACGGCGGAGGTTGCGCGCGAGGCCGCGCGGTCCCTACCGAGAAACTAGTTGCGGCGGGGAGGTTGCGGCGAGTCAGCGCCGGGGACGGAGAGTTCGCCGTCCCAGCGCTTGGCGGCGGAAATGTGGAGGCCGAACTGGTCGAGCACGCGCATGGCGGTCTGGTCCACGATGTCGTCAATGGACTTCGGCTGGGTATAGAAGGCGGGAACGGGCGGAAAGATCACCACGCCCATGCGCGACAGCTTCAGCATGTTCTCCAGGTGGATGTCGTTGAGCGGAGCTTCGCGGACCACGAGCACCAGCTTGCGGCGCTCTTTGAGAATCACGTCGGCGGCGCGATGGATGAGGGTGTCGGCGGTGCCGTGGGCAATCGCCGCCAGGGTGCGAACCGAGCAGGGACAGACCACCATGCCGGAGGTCACGAACGAGCCGCTGGAGATGGCGGCGCCGAGATCCTGCGAAGCGTAGGAATGTGACGCGAGGCGCTGCACCTGCTCGGCGGTATAGGAGGTCTCGTGAACCAGGGTGCGCGCGCCCCACTTGCTGAGCACGAGATGGGTCTCCACGCCGCTGTTCTGCAGGAGTTGCAGCAGGCGAACGCCGTAGATCGTACCGGTGGCGCCGGTGATTCCGACGATCAGGCGTGAGACTTCGCGGTTCATGCCATCCGCAGTGTAAACGACTTACCCGTGGCCGGGTGTGTGAAACGAGCACGGGTCGAAGACCCGTGCCACACCGACCCGTGCCACACCGACGTCAGTACTGTCGCACCAGGACACCGGTTAGCAGGCGGTCGGAGGCGGAGTCCAGCACCAGCACCTGCGAATCATCCAGCATATAGAGGTTCCAGCGCGCGTTGCCGAGGACCGCGGATCCGCCGGCGAAGGTGGCAAAGCCGCGACCGGTGAAGACGTCGAGCGGTTGCAGCGTGCCCGAGACCGCCGCGCCCGCGGTCAGCGTGCCGCCGTCGACGAGATCCAGAGTGCCGGAGAAAGATGCTCCGCCGGGGAGAACGAGTTCTCCGACGATGAATTCCGGAGTGCCGTTGGGCAAGGCTCCGGCGAGTTGCACCGCGAAGCCCTTGCTCAGCGCCTGCACGGTGAGGAACGAGCCGTTGACCGGCCGCACGACGCCGGAGAGAGCGCCGGCGCCGTCGATTTCCACCATTTCGAAAGAGCCGCCGGTAACGGGGTAAAGGGCGAATTTCGAAGTCGTACTGCCGTTGGTCCAAGTCAGCACGGTGCGGCCAAGGGCGGAGTCTGGGGGCGAATAGCTGCCGGTGGAGTTCAGTTGCGCCGGGACATTGAATCCGTCGAGCAGGCGGTTGCCGATGGCGCCGCTGCCGTTGGCGGTAAAGATGCCGCCCAGGGCAGTGGGAGCGTTACTGCTATTCATTCCCTGCAGGACGAAACTGTACTTGCCGTTGAGCGACGCGGCGCTAAATGGGCCCGCCGGCTGGGCGAGCAGTTGCCCCGAGAGTGCATGCGATCCATCGGTCTCCACCAGCGCCAGATGCTGCGTGTCGGCGAAGTAGTAGGCGAAGGTCTGCGCGCCGAGGGTCAGAGTGCCGCGGCCCATGGCATCGGGAGCGAGGTAGCTTCCGGCCAGGCTCGAGAGCGAATTGACGGCGGAGGGGGTCACGATATCGGCCGCGGCGCGGGTCACAGTGCCGCTGCCGTCGGCCTGGAGGGCGCCTGCTTCCTGCGTGGCGGCGCCGGAGGTGCTCCCTGAAATCTGGAAGGCGTAATTCCCATTTAAGGTGGCGAATTGCGCTGGATACTGCAGCTGGAGGGATCCAGACGCGCTTACCTTGGAAGCGTCATTGCGGATCGCGAAGGCGCGGGTGTAATCGGCCAGCACCAGGGTCCAGGTAATGGTCCCCGCCGATGTCTGCAGCGTGGCTGATCCCCTGCCGTCGGTGCCGACGGAATAGGTGCCCCCGGTGATCGCCAGAGCCGTAGCACCGCCGCTGGTGCCAGTGTCGAACTCGCCCCCCGTGATATTGCCCTTGCCATCAAAATTCGCGACGCCCGCTTCCCCGGGATAGCCGGCGGAAACGGCAGAGAAGGCGAAGACGTAGGCGCCGGAGAGCGACGCGTTGGCAAACTGGATGATTGCAGTCACCGAAGCGGTGGTGGCGGAACCGGTCGGAGAGGACGCCGTCACCGTAACCGATCCAGCGGAGGGCGGAGACAACGGCGCGGTGTAGGTGCCGTCGGCGGCGATGGAACCGCAGGCGCCGGGCGCCGGACTGCCACACTGGACCGACCAGGTTGGAGTCTGACTCTGGTTGAGGGCGGTGGCGGTGAATTGCACGGTCGCGCCCGCGGCGACAGTGGGATTGGAAGGCGAGATCACAAACGCCGGCGGGGCAATGGTGACGGCGGCGGAGACCTTCTTCGACGTGTCGGCATGAGAGACCGCGGTCACGGTCACGCCGGAAGGCAAAGGGAACACGGTGGGTGCGGTGTACAGGCCGGCAGTGGAGATAGTGCCCACGCTGGAGTTGCCGCCGTCGACGCCGTTCACCTGCCAGGTCACGGCGGTATCGGTGGAGAAGTTCACCTGCGCGGTGAATTGCTGGGTGTTGCCGGCGGTGACAGTGGCCGAGCTCGGCGAGATAGACATCTGGGGAACGACGTTGACGGTGGCGGAGGCGGTCTGGATCGGATTGGCGACCGCGATGGCGGTCACGGTGATGGTGGAGGGAGTGGGAATCGCGCCCGGCGCGGTGTACAGGCCGGAGGAACTGATGGTTCCGTGGATCGCATCGCCGCCGGTGGTGCCATTCACCTGCCAGGTCACGGCGTTGTTGGAGGTGTTGTTGACCGTGGCGGTGAATTGCTGGGTGCCCCCGGGAGAGACAGTGGCCGTAATGGGAGACAGGGTCACAAACACGCCGGCGCTGCGGGAGGAACTCCCGCCGCCACAACCGCTGAGAGCGATGACCAGCGGGAGTGCCAGCGCGAACCAGGAGCGGCGTCCGCCCCGAGGCCACTTGCCTTTTGCACAACCCTGCCGGTACACGCTGGTAAAAAGACGGCCCTCGATCCAGACCCCCATTGCTTCTCCCGCCTGCCAATAAGAATGAATGCTGCTCTTTACCCTAAAATGAGCGGCGCGTCCTGTAAAGACATGGAATTTCTTGCGCTTAGACGGCTGTCCCGCGAAAATCCACGTTCCTGGCCCGCCGCAGAATAAAACACCCGGTGGGGAAAAGGTTGTGGGCGCGACCGAATAAGCTGCCGCAGGCGAGGCGCGCTTCGACGCTCAAGGCAGCGTCTGCGGCTCCGTAAATCAACATGCTCGCAGCTGCGGCAAGGACTCCGGGGCCGACCGTAGGTTTTTGCTGCGCTTACGGCTGCAAGGTCAAGGTGACCGTCGCCGAGTGCGTGACTGCGCCCGAAGTGGCCGACAGCGTCACTACCGAGGTTGAGCCCTGCGTGGTCGGTGGAGGCGTGGTCGTCTGCGAACTCATTCCTCCGCCGCCGCAAGCCAGCATTCCCGCGCACAGAGCGACCGCCATCACCAGCAGCAGCCACTTGCGCCGCCGCGTGGTCGCGCCG
>DASUBK010000325.1:0-4553 GCA_035763305.1 Terriglobales bacterium
ACACATCGACGGCGCGGATGCCGTGCTCGGTGGCGCCGGCCACGTGGAAGATGCCCCCCTGGTAGGCTTTCCCGCCGAGGTCCAGATCGCGGATCACCGCATCGTACTGGTCGAGCGTAACCCCCGGCCACTCCAAGAGCATCGCGACCGCCATAGTAGTGCCTCCTTCATCTCGATGTCTCGTGTGCCGACCACGCTACTTTACGGGGGGACGCCGACCGACACCAGCCCAAAACGTGCTCACTTCTTACTCATGTTCCGGTGATCACGCCCGCGCGCCGCCGCCGATGCGAATCGTCCCGGCCTTGGCGAACATGAGGGCAAACTGCCGCCGTTGCTCGTCGTGCGCCTCGCCGGGCGTGCGCAAATCCCGATAGTACCGGTTGCTAGCGCGGGTCACATCGTCGAAGAGTTGCAGCACATTGATCACCGCCAAGTTGCCAGCAGGGTGACAGCCGCCGGTTGGATACCGCGGGCGTGCGGTTGATCGAGCACCAAACTGAGCTGACGGGTGGCATCTTGGAGACCGAAGGTATGCATCAGGGCATTACGCACGGCGTACAGGGCCGCTGCCGCGTCGGCATCATTTGGATAGAGATAGGTAGTGACAAACCGGGTGAAGCGGGCTTCGACACTCCCGGTAGGATGGAGAAACTGGCCCAGGAGATCAATGCCAGAGAGTAAGACCATCGTACTGGCAAAGACGCGGTGTTTGTCGCCTGGGTAGTCTCGCACGGCGGCCTCGTCGATGACGGTGCCGATCAGGCAGTCCTGGGCCTCGCGCCGCAGTAGGTAGAGCACGCTATACGACTGGTCGTCCCGGCGATGGCGCGCGGGATCGACGGTCGGTGGGGTAAAGAAGAAGTCGACATCGTTCATACCGTCCTCCAGGCGCACCCGATGGCACTACGGCCCTGCGAACAACGATCGCAGGTTCAATACCCACACTAAACCTGACAATCCCATTTCCTCTTGACGGCCAAGCATCCAACCCGGTATAACGCATTTACGACCCCATTCTGCCTCCCATGACCAACATCCACCGCCTCCGCCTCGCCTTTGAAGCCCGTTACGCCATTCTGACCAAAGACGCGCCACCAACACCCTCGATGTGGCCGTTTTTATCACTCCCCTTGCGCGAGCGCTTAATCCTGCTCTGTATTGCCGATACGGGCGCCAATGAAGCGGCCATCAAACAAGCCCTGCCCTTTGCCAAGCAAACTGACGTGCGCCTGACCAGCCCGGCGATGGTGAAAGCCTCCCAGACATTTCTCAAAGTCCTCAATACGCCAACCGCCTGGATTGATCCGGAAGGCGACGTGGAGCAGCAGTTGTTGCAGATTTTTTATCCCTCAGCCACGCCGATGCTGTTTGGGTACGTCTGCCCGCCTGAGATGGCGCAGTTGAGTCTTAAGACGCGCTGTGTGATTTATTGCCTCGTCGTGGAAGGCTTGTGTAGATTGTCGTTGTCAAGTCGGCAGGATTGTCGTCTAAAATGCGGCAGCGTCCACCACTTACGCGAGAGTCTCTGCCGCTGCCGACGGCGTGCCGGTGGTCGTGCTCCCCTCCTTTCCGCGCATCCGAAATGACGCACCCCGAAGATAGAAGACCTCGCCGTGATGCAGGAGGCGATCGGTGATCGCCATCATCAGGGCGCTGTCGCCGATCAGCTCGCCCCAGGTGGCCAGGCTCTTGTTGGAGGTGATCACTGTGGCCCGCCGTTCGTAGCGGCCGGCGATTAACTCATAGATCGCCGGCCCGACCTGGGGCGCGAGGGGCAGATAGCCGAATTCGTCGAGGATCAACAGGTCGCAGCGCAGCAGCGGCTGCAAGACGCGCTCGATGGCCGCCCGGCTGCCCGCCGCCAGGATGGCGTTGGCGAACTGCTGGGCGGTGAGGAAGCGAACCTGGTAGCCGAGTTGCACCATTTTCGTGCCCAGCGCGACCGCCAAGTGGGTCTTGCCGAGCCCGCTCGCCCCCACCAGGATGAGCGCGCCCGCCTTCTCAATGAAGGCGCTGTCGAAGAAGCGCACCATCACCGCGCGCTTGAGCTCGGGGCGCAGGGTGAAGTCGAACTGCTCCAGGGTCGCCGAGAAGGGGAAGCCGGCGGTCTGGCGCTTGCGGCGGATCTGGTGCTCCTGCCGACCGAGCACCTCCTCGCTGAGGAGTTCGTCCAGGAACTCGGCGTAGCCGAGTTGCTGCTGCTCGGCCTGGGTGATCCACTGGCCGTAGACCTCGCGGATGCGGCGCAGCTTCAACTGGGTCAGCTTGTGGTCGATGCCCAGCGTCACCGACATGGGGCCGCTCCTTCCTGCGGCTCGGCCAGGGCCGTGCGGTTGGCGACGTATTGCTCATACTGCGCTAGTTCGCGCTCGACCTCGCGCTGGCTCGGACTGGTGTGGCCCGCCGGGATAGGGCCGGACGGATGGCGCTGGGGCGCGGGCCCCTCGGGCGTCGCCAGCGCGCGCACATATTCGGCCCCGCTGGCCTGCTGCGCCAGGGCCTGCGCCACGGCCTGGCCGAAGGCGGCCGCGCCCAGCTCCTGCACCAGCTGATAGAGCGCGGCGATCTGCCCGTCCATCTCGGTATAGCGCTTGCGGCACACGAGCTTGACGTATGCCTCGACGGCGGGGGCCAGACTGATGAGCCAATCGCGATAGACCATCGTGCGCGCCCGCGGCTTGAGGGCGAAGATGGCCTCGTAGTGCGCCGGGATGATGAACCGCCCCTGCCGGCCGCGATGGCGGGGATGGGTCGCGACGAGGATGGTCCCGGCGTACAATTCGATGCGGGCCTCGTAGAGCCGGGCGGTCAGGGCCTGTCCAACCAGGTGGCTCGGCACCGGACCCAGAGGGTGCCCCGCGGTTGGTGGCGATGGTCACTAGGCTCTCCTGATTCACCAGCACCGTGTCGAACAGTCCGTAGTCGTGCGCGGTGGGCGGCAGTGGCCCGAACGCCGCCCGCTCCGCCGTCAGCAGCGCGACCGGCAGCTGCCCGGTGGCCGCCGAGAGCCGGCCCTCATTCACCTGCCGCAGCCACGCCGCGCACTGCGCCGCGAGATCCGCCTCATCATGGAAAATGCGCCCGGGCAGAAAGTTCCCCTTGACGAATTTGACGAGATTTTCCACCGCCCCCTTCTGGTTCGCCGCCCCCGGCGCGCAGACCATCGGGTGGAAGCCGCACTCTACCGCGAACTTCTGGTAGGTCGGGTGCCACAGCGGTTGCTGCTGGGCGTCGCGCCCGAGGGTCACCGTCGCCATATTGTCGCTGGTGACGACCCAGGGACTGCCGCCCAGAGCGAGGAAGCAGGCCAGCAGGCTGCGCAGCAGCGTCTCCTCCTGCATGTCGCGCCGGAACTGCACCCACATCCAGCGGCTGTACTTGAGTCGCGCCGCGAAGAAGTAGCGCGTCTGCCCAGCCAGTCCCTCCTTGGTGAACGGGAACTGCCGGACCTCGCCCCAGTCGATCTGCAGCAACTCCCCCGGCAGCCCCTCGACGCGGGCGGCGACGTTCCCCGGCAGGGCGCGCCGGGCCGCCTTCACCGTCTGCACATACTTATAGAAGGCGGAGACGCTCCCGGTGTACGGCTGCGTCGGCAACTCGCGGGCCAGTTCCACCATCCGCTGCACCGGCACCCCTTGGGTCAGCCACTGCTCGATCTGCGGCTGCCACGCCGCCACCTTGCTGGGGCGCGACCGGCGTTGCGGCTCGCGGTCCACCGGCTCGCGTAACACCCGGCCAATCGTGTCGCGGTGGTGCCCCACAAACGCCGCGATCTGGCTGTTGCTCCAGCCCTTCTGCTTCAGGTAGTAGATGACACTGCGGTCCATATACTTCAGCATCCTCCGGCCTCCCCGCCCGACGAGCCTGATCCGTCGGGCGGAGCGTACCGCGTCTGCTGCCGCATTTTAGACGACAATCCTGCCGACTTCTCCGCAATAATTTACAGTAAGCCATTGCCTCAGCACGAGCGACTTTCGACCTTCGCCTTTCACACCTTCGATCCCGTTTCCGGCCCGGCCACTGCTATCGCAATTCGGTCTGGCAGCAAGTAGCGCACGGCGGCAGCCTGTACCTGCTCGCGGGTCAGCGCGCGGATGATGGCGGGATAGCGGTCGAGGTAATCAAGGCCCAGGTTGTAGAGTTCGCAATCAAGCAACAGGCGCGCGACGCCGTCCTGGCTCTCCAGCGCCAGCGGCAGCGAGCCGGTCAGGTAATCCTGCGCGTCGGCCAGTTCTTCCGCGCGCACCGGCTCATCGCGCAGGCGGCGCACTTCGGCCAGGATCGTCTCAATCGCGCGCTCGATATTGGCCGGACTGACGCCCGCCCTGGCGCCCCAGAAGCCCGCGCCGAGCCAGGCGTCGAGACTGCTGTAGGCGTAGTACGCCAGTCCCTGTGTCTGGCGCACCGCGTCGCCGATGCGGCCATAGAGACCCAGCCGGCCCAGGATGAGGTTCGCCACGTCGAGCGCGTAGTAATCGGGGTTGTCGCGCGCCAGCGCCGGTAGACCGAGTGCGATGTCGGCCTGCGTCTTGCCCGCCAGCGCGAACTCC
>DASUBK010000326.1:0-9647 GCA_035763305.1 Terriglobales bacterium
ACCACGCGGCCGACGCTGTGGATGAGCTTGATAATCTGCTTGGCGGCCCAGTAACCCGGAGCGGCCTTGCCGGCGAAGATATAAGTGCGCGGCGCCAGCACCTCGGCGCCATCTTCGGCCAGGCGCAGGTACTCGTGGACGATGCGCATCACGTTCAGCAACTGCCGCTTGTATTCGTGAATGCGCTTGACCTGCACGTCGAAGATGCTTTCCGGATCCACGGCAATGCCGGTGCCGGCGGCGATCACGCGCGCCAGTTTGCGCTTGTTGCGGCGCTTGACCTCCAGGAAGTCCAATTGGAAGGCGGGCGCGTTGACGAACTCTTCGATCCCGCGTAAATCGCCCAAGTCGGTAATCCAGCTGTCGCCCACGCAGCCGCTCAGCAGGTCGGCGAGCCCGGGATTGGCCTCCAGCAGCCAGCGCCGCGGCGCCACCCCGTTGGTCTTGTTGCTGAAGCGTTCCGGCCAGATCTCGTGGAAGTCGCGCAGGATGGTCCCCTTCAGCAGGCGCGAGTGCAACTCGGAGACGCCGTTCACCGCGTGGCTGCCCAGCGTGGCCAGGTGCGCCATGCGGACCTGCTTTTCCGGCGCCTCCTCGATGAGCGACATGCGCCGCATGCGATCGAAATCGCCGGGGAAAGAGCGCGCCACCCGGGCCATCAGGTCGTAGTTGAGCTGATAGATGATTTCCATGTGGCGCGGCAGGACGCGCTCCACCAGCGGCACCGGCCAGCGCTCCAGCGCCTCCGGCAGCAGGGTGTGATTGGTGTAGCCGAGCGTGGCCTGCGTGATCTCCCACGCCTTCGGCCACTCCATCTCGCAGCCGTCCACCAGCAGACGCATCAACTCGACTACCGCGAGCGACGGATGGGTGTCGTTCATCTGCATGGCGACGTGCGAGGGCAAGTCCTCCCACTTGTGACCGTCCAGCACGAAGCGGCGCATGGCGTCGCGCACCGCGCAAGCGACCAGGAAGTACTCCTGCAACAGGCGCAACTCTTTGCCGGCGGTGGCGGCGTCGGAGGGATACAGCACGCGGGAGATGTTCTCGTGCGCGATACGTTTTTCCACCGCGCGCACGTAGTCGCCCTGGTTGAAGCACTCCAGGTCGAATTCGTCGGTGGAACGCGCCGAGAACAGGCGGATGGCGTTCACCACCGTGCCCGAGTAGCCGGCCACGGGCAAGTCGCGGGGCAGGCCGATGATGCCGTGGTAGTCCACCCACACGCGGCGCGCGCCGGAACCCTCGACACGCCCGTAAACCGGAATCAGGTACGGCTGGTCGGAGCGATCCAGCATCAGCCCGTCACCGGCTTCCTTCCAGCGGTCCGGCTTCTCGCGCTGGGCGCCGTCGACGATCTCCTGCTTGAAGAGGCCGTAGTCGTAATCAATGCCGTAGCCGAAGCCGGCGATGCCTACGGTGGCCATCGATTCCAGCAGGCACGCCGCCAGGCGACCCAGGCCGCCGTTGCCGAGGCCGGCATCGTCCTCGTGATCGAGCACCGAATCAAGATCGACTTCCAGCTCCGCCAGGATTTCCCGGCAATGCTCGCGCATGCGCAGATTGGTGATCGCATCGCCCAGGCAGCGGCCGACCAGGAACTCCATGGACAGGTAATAGACGCGCTTGGCCTGCTCGGCGCGGTAGCGCGCCTCGGTCTCCAGCATGCGATCCACCAGCAGGTCGCGCACCGTCTGCGAAAGCGGTTTGAGCATCAGGCGCGCCGACATGCCGCGCGCCGGCACCTGGGCCAGGCTGTAGCGGATCCGCGACCGCAGCATGTCACGCAATCGGTCGCGGCTGATGGGCGGAGCCAGAGCGGGAGACGATACGAGTGCCATAAAAGTCCGAGTATGCCGCTCCCATTCGGATGAGCTATTCCGGCCAGCGGTTTACCGGATTAAGTACACGGAAATGCGCCCCACTTCGAAGCAGAGAAGGAGTGAAATCTTCAATCTGCAATCTTCAATCTGCAATCCCTCTGTCCTGCCGCGAGCGCCAACTCATCCCCCAGGAATAGAAGCTGATCAGCACCAGCACGTCGAGGAAGGGCCCGAAGGCGAAGTACAGCACCGGCATGAACAGGATCGACGAGTGCAGGACCCAGGCGTGTACCAGGTATTGCAGAGGCAGGAACAGCATGAGGTGCAGCATGGTAAGCAGCGTGAGCCCCAGCTTCTGCAGCAGCGAAAAGTCGAACAGGTAGTAGGTGAAGGCGAAGATCAAGGGCACCATGGCGATCAGCACGTTGCCGAACACGAACATGCTGACGGTGTAGCTGGCGAGGTCGTGGGGAAACTGCGCCCCGGCGAAGGCGAAGTACGCCAGGCCGGTGGCCTGGATCAGCAGCACGGCGCGCCACAGATACTTCCACGGGACCGCCTCTTCCGACATCCATAGGGTCGCCATCCACAGCGCGATGGTGACCGCGGCGGTGCTCCACCAGAAAAGGCGGTCCGGCGCCGGCGCGGTCAGGTTCAGATACGGCAGCACAAAGTGCAGCCCGCCCCAGTGCGCCGGATACACCCAAACGGCGTAGTGCCAGCCCATGCGAAGGGTCCAGAAGTTGAAGATGGCGATCCAGAGCCGGCCCACCTGGTTCATCGCCACCAGCCATGCACCGCTTAGGGCCACGGCCAGCAGGCCGGCGGTGATAGCGTCGGCGCGCCGCAATTGCAGGCGGTCGAAGGCGCGGTGCGGGCGCACCAATCCGCCCCGCCAGCCGCGGCGCCGCAGGTCTTCCAGTTCCGCCGGAAGCGGCGCCGGGCGCGGGCTAGAAATCCACGAAGAATGCGAGGGAGCCGCCATTGCGATGGTAGTAACGATTCACGTCACGTTGAAAGCTGAAGTTCAAACCCCAGTTGGCGCCCAACCACTGGCGATAGGAAAGCGAGTAGTTGTGCACGGAAAAATCGAAAAATTCGCTGCTCGGACCGAGAATCTCGTACGCCTCGCGCCCGATCTCCGCCCGCGCGGTAATGTAATGCTCCTTCTCCCGCCCCTGCGTCAGGGAGAGAAACTGCGTGCGCGCCAGCGTGCCGTCGGGCTGGCTGCGCGTCCAGGTGACGCCCCCTTCGGCCACCAGGGGCCATGCGAAGTAGTACAGGATGTCGGCGGTATTGCGATAGGCGTAGTTGACCAGCTTGCTTCGGTCGTACCCGGCCCCGGCGCCGATCACCAGTTGCTTGCGGGAAAGAAACTTGCGATACAGAAATGCGTCGGCGCGATATTTCGGCAGGAAGACCCCGCCGGCGCTGGCGCCGAACCACAGGCTGCCATACCAGTTTTCGCTGAGGACGCGATTCCATCCCAGGGCGCCGAACCAGCCGGTGTCGCCGAAGCGCGACTGCCGCGAGGCTTCGGCGGAGAAGGTGTTGCTCCCGCCGGAGATCGCCCCGCGAATATAGCCGTCGTTCCACGAAGGGTTGCCGCCGTTGAGCGAGCTGTGATCGAAGGAAACTTCCAGATATCCCGGACCGTCCATCGTCCAGGGAACGCTGCCCAGCGCCGGCAGGCTGCGGCCGGCGGGCTGCACCCGCTCCTGCGCCCCAGCTGCGGCGGTGGCCAGCAAGAGCATCATCATCGGCGCCAAATACCAAACTCTCATGGCGCGACCTCCAGCGCGCGCGGTTGCTCCGAGAGCACCCGCATGTGCACTTTCAAGTGGGTGCCGCTGCCCGCGGTGACAAACCAGTAGCTGTCGTCCTGGCGCACGGTTCCGTTTCCCTCGACTACTTTCACCTGTGAATAACGCGATCGCGGGAAGGCCCAACTGAAGTGCTCCAGCGACTTCGCATGAGCCGCCTCCAGAATCATGCTGTCGCCCTCGCCCGGAGTGAGCTTCCACTGCACGTCGTCGCGGCGGGTGAGGAAGTTCGCCAGCTCGGTCATGGTGTACCAGCGGAACTGATCGTGCTTCTGGAGGTCGGCGGTGCGCGCGCACCAAGCCTGCAGGGCGGTCGCGTAACGCGAAGCTCCCAGCGGATGCGAGTAGACCAGGCGCGCGGTGTGCTCGTGGGCGACAAAGTCGGTCACATCCAGCAGCCACTCTCGCGCGGTGGACACCGGGATATTGTCGAACTGCATCTCCTCGAAGGCCGCCTGCCGCCCCATGTGCAGGATGGGAAAGGCCCAGATGGTGTTGTCGCGATCGCCGTTCAAGTACACGCGCGTGGGCGCCATGCCGGCGTCGCCGACGAAGTAGTAGGCGACGAAGCCGTGCTTCTCCAGCCAGTGCGTGACCCAGCGCGGATGGTTGCCGACGGGCGCCGAGTACTCACGCACCGGCTCGC
This sequence comes from Terriglobales bacterium, assembly GCA_035763305.1. GTDB lineage: Bacteria > Acidobacteriota > Terriglobia > Terriglobales > Acidobacteriaceae > DASUBK01. The sequence continues at coordinate 4,293 of DASUBK010000326.1, forward strand.
CGGAAATCTCCTCCAGCGCCTTCTCGTTCTTCTCCAGGTAGGGCTTGAACTCGGCTTCGTTGTTGTCGGTGACTTTTTCTCCCCAGTAGTTGTGCATCCAGCCGCCGTGGCTGCCGATGGTGTAGCCGCGGGAAACGAAGAACCGGATCCACTTGTCGGCCAGGGGATCGTGCAGCACGTCCAGGCCTTTGCCGTCGCCGAAATTGTCCACGTCGGGGCCGGCGGTGAAGTGGATCGAAAACGGCCCCTGCTGGAACATGCCGATCTTCTGCAGCTCTTGCAGCGGCGGGAGAGCGAAGCGCGCGTCCACGTGCCAGTTCAACACCAGCCCGCCGATGCCGTCGGGCACCGCGGTCAGGAATGGCAGCTTCAGCACGCGCTCGCCGAAGTAGCGCACGAACGCGTGCAGCAGCAGGCCGTCGGTCCGATCCTTCAGATATCCGAGCGGCAAATTCACGAACAGCACGCCGCCGGCGGCTTCCTTGCGGTATCCGGCCACCAGCCCCGCATCCGACTCCAGCAGCACCTTGCCGTCATAGGTACCGGTGTTGCGGAAGGAGGGATACGACAGTTCGCCGAACTGGTAGCGCGACAGCGTGTACTCGACATCCTTTTTCTTGTCGCCGGCGCTCACCGGCTCCCAGGAAATCTTGTCATTGCGCCGCGACAAAGGAATGAACTTGCCCGGCGGGATCTCGAGGTTCTCCATCGCTTCCGCCGTGCCCCGCACCGCACTCCATTGAATGCTGTTCTGGCGGAACTGATCGTAGAGCGCGTAGTGCACTCCGACCAGCGACGACAGCCGCGATTCGTTCGCCTCGAAGCGCCCGTTGAGATCGAAGGTCGCCGCGTCATACACCACCATCAACTGGCCGCCGTTGCGCACGTAGCGATACAGCGCGCCGACCACGGCATCGTTGGCGGAGCGGTGCACCTGATCGGGCACGATCATCCCGGCGCAGCGCACATCCGCTGTCGGGCTCACCAGCTCCGAGTCGTGCAGCAGCTGCATGTGGAAGCCGAGTTCGTTGCCGGCATCGAGCCACAAGTGCACCATCGGATCGGACTCGCTAGCTCCGTCCGGGACCAGCAGCAGGATGCGGTCAGTGGCGCCGGCGGCCTGCGGCGCGCGGCTGCCGTACACGTGGAAGGCGACCAGTCCTGCCACCGCGGCAAGCACCAGGAGAACACCGGCGAGTTTGAGCAACAGCTTCATTGCAGTCTTGACCATTCCGAGCACGCCGCGGCCCCGGCGGGACCACGCGCCGCCAAGGCCTGATAGGCGGCCTCTTCCAGGATGTTCCACACCGCCGCGTGACGAAGGCCGCGCGCGCGGTACTCCCAGCAGCCTGCGGTCGCGCTGTCCCCGAGGTGCGCCGCCGTGAGCGCCAGCAGTCCCCAGGGGTGCGGATCCTCCTTGCGCGCCAGCCACGCCTCGCCGTAGGCCGCGTTCCAGCGCCTCCAGGTCGTCGCCGCGTCCTCGCCGGGATCGCTCAGACCGGCCAGCAGCACGTACGTCTGCGCCACCGCGTCGGGATAGAACAGCCAGCGGCCTCCGGCCTGAGTCGAAACCCGAAACAGCCGGCGGCGCGAATCCCAGAACGTCTTGGCGATGCCGTGCCGCAGATCGTCGGCACGCTCGCTTAACTGCTGGGCGTGGGCCGCGTCGCCCCAGCGCCTCTGCGCCTCGGCCATCTCCCGCAACGCAGAATAGACTTCGGCGTTGTCCATCAGCAGGCCCACGTGGTTGTGCCGCGAGACGCTGTACACGTGCAGGCGTCCGCGGCGCAGGCTGAACAGGTGGGCTTCGGCGCGATCGGCCGATTGTTTCCACTCCGGACGCAATCCTTCCGGCGGCGACATGCGATACAGGAGTTGCAGCCACAGCGCGAGCATGGAATCGTCGGCGTCGGCATGGCCGCATGCCTTCCAGCCTTTGTGGCGCTTGTCGCAGAAGCGCTCGAAACGGCCGTCCTTGAGCTGGCGGGGCAGCATCCACGCGATCCACGCCTCGCCGGCGCGATGAACGTCGAGACCGGCGTCGCCGGCGACCAGCAGCGCCTTGGTGGCGAAGTACGGTTCCACGAAGTCGCCGCCCGCATTCAGCAGCAGCGCGCCGTCGTGGGTCTGGTAGGGGCCGGGCGTGAACTCCACCGCGCGCGCAACTCCGGGCCGCAGCAACATGGACAGGGCGAGGATCGCCGCGAGTTGGGCCGCCCGGCTCATCTACTCTCCTGTCACTCCGTATTCGCGCGCCCAGACGCTGCCGTAGACGCAGGCTTCCGCGGCCAACTCGATTCGCCGGGCGCTGATGGTGGCGGGATGCGAGGGGCTGCCGACCTGCGCGCCCGCTCCGACGACCACGTTGCCTTCGGCGATGATGGGGCCGCGCAGCAGGCAGCCGCTTCCGATGCGCAGGTCACGGCCGCTGACCGCGCTGCCGTTGATCACCGTACCCTCGCCGATGTCGGTGTCGCCGTGGCTTTTCAGCGAGCCGCTGACGTGACTGCGCCGGCCGATGCGAATGGCGCGCTCCGAGATCAGGTCGCCGCGATGGCGGCTGCCCTCGAAAATCTCGATAACCCGGTGCGAACGATGGCGGCCGGCGCTGCCGAGCATGACCGGCAGTTCGCGGGGAAACGGAATGGCAGCGCTGGCCGGGCATTCCTCGCCGCGCGCCACCACGATGCGCGATGCGCGCATGCGTTCGAAGCGGCAACCGCGCGCCAGGGTAATTGCCTTTTCCGCCGACAGCCTGCCGAAGAACTCGCAACCCGCGGCGGCGTAGATAGATCCCTCGGCATGCGCCCAGCGCATAACCTTCGCCGCGGCGCCCAGCAGGATATCGCGGTCGCTGAGCACCGCTCGGAACACCGTCCCCGGACCGGTCGCGAGCGTGTCCGTCACGTACAGGTCGCCGGTGAAGATGCTGCCGGGCTGCGTCGCCGCGGGAACCGCGCACAGCACCAGCGCGCCGGCGCGGCCATGCTCGTGCAGCAGCATGCGGCCGCGTTCCTCCAGAATGCCCGCCAGGAAGGCCGCGTTCGCGCCCTGCATGGGCAACGTCTCACAGGCGTGCGCGCGCCTGCATTCCTCCAGCGCCGGCAGCAACGGCGCAATGTAGCGGCGGAAGGAAGCGGCGAAGTTGCGAATGTCGCCGTCGTGCTGCTGGATGGGAATGGCGGAGGCGTCTTCGCGGCGGCGCAGTTCCAGCAACGCCGGCGTCACCGGCAGAGCCAGCATCACCCCGGTGGCGGCGAACAGCATGGCAGGGGCCACGATCATGCGGCCTTCTCCGCCGGGGCCGGCACAGGCGCGACCGCGCGCGAGCGCTCGGTTTTGTCCCAGACCATCTGCGCGCCGCGCACCGAGTCGCGCACCTGTTGCCAGGCGGCTCGCGAAACGCTGATCAGGCTGACGGTGAAGCCGAAGAACGTCAGCGGCAGCAGGCGCACGCGCTTGCGCGAGCCGTCCAGGCGCACCGCCGCCGCGATCTCGAAGAAGGCGGCGAAGTTCCCCAGGGTGGTGAAGGCCGCAAGGCCGAGGATGGCGACGTACGCCTCGATCTGAATGCCGGTGTAAAACAGCAGGCTGGCCAGCACCCAGCCCAGCAGCAGCACCGGACCCATGAGATAAACGCCCAGCAGCAGCGCGCCGTCGAGACGTTCGCGCAGGCTGGCGCGCGAGCGGGTGATCAGCGGCAGCGTGTAGCGCGCCATGGCCTGGTTGTGCCCCTTGGCCCAGCGCATGATTTGCCGCACCCGCACCGGCCAGCGCTCCGGAACCTCCTCGTAGCACTCGGCGCGGTTCTCGTAGACCGTCTTCCAGCCGGCCAGCAGAAGGCGGTAGGTCAGGTCGGTGTCTTCGGCGAGCGTGTTCTCGTTCCAGCCGCCGATCTCGTCCAGCGCCGACTTGCGAATGCCCGCCACCGTGCCGCCGTATTGGGGCACCAGTTCCAGGTTCATGCGCGCCTGCTGATCCACCTGGTAGCCGCCGGAGCGCTCCAGGTCGAGCAGGCGGGTAATCAGCTTCTTGCCCACGTTCATCGGCACCACCCGGCCCATCACGCTGCCCACCTCGGGGTCGAAGAAGGGCGCGACCAGTTGCCGGATCAGCGCCTTGCCGGGGATGTAGTCCGCGTCGAACACCAACACCACGTCGGTGCTGACGAACTGCATGGCGTCTTTCAGAGCCGCTGCCTTGCCGGGTTTGCCGCCGGTGCGGTGGAAGGGCTGGATGGGCTGCTCCGGATGCTCAGCGACGAAGCGGTCGATGATCTCGCGCGTGCGGTCGGTGGAACGGTCGTTGACGGGGATGATGGTCATCTGCTCGCGCGGGTAATCCACCTCCATCAGGGCGTGCAGGATGTCGGCGACGACCGCCTCTTCGTTGTGGGCGGCAATGAGGATGGTGACCGCGGGCCAGTCGGCCAGTTCGACGTCAACGTAGGGGTGCCGCTGTCCCCCAAACAACCGGCTGAGCGTGAAGCAATAGTGCCGGATGGTGTAGATGGAGATAAGTAGAATGACCGTACCAAATAGGTAGAGCAGCATACGATTCCGTTCGTCGCTCGTTACCGGGCCAGACCATCCCAGCTCTGGACATGGTTCGCACCTCGTCGTGACAGTGGGGCCCGGGTCCCGGCGCAGGTGCCAGTATTCCTAACTGCCGGAGTCTTTAGTAACTTCTGAGTAACTACCTCACGCGGCCGCAACCTCCGCCGGCGCCGCGCCCGCGAACTCCTCCCACACTTCCAGCCAGGGAGAGTTCCCGGAATACCAGCGCGACAGGGCGGCGCCGATCCGTTCCGCTGCACGTCCGTCGCCATACGGATTGCCGCCCTGCGCCATCCGGCGGTACGTCTCCGGATCGCTCAGCAAGCGCCCGGCCTCGTAAACGATCGCTTCGCGCGCCGTCCCAACAATTTTCGAGAGTCCCAGCATCGCCGCCTCCGGGCGCTCGGTTACCTTGCGCAGCACGATGGTCGGCTTGCCGAAGAACGGCGCCTCTTCCTGCACCCCCCCGGAATCGGTCAGCACCAGGTACGAGCGGCGCAGCAGGCTGAGGAACTGGAAATAGTCGAGCGGCGCGGTCAGGTGAATGCGCGGGTGGTCGCGCAGCATGGCGTTGACGGTATTGCGGACGTTGGGATTCAGGTGCACGGGATAGATCACGCGCACGTCGTCGTAGCTGGCGGCCAGTTCGAGGATGGCGCCGCAGATGTTTTCCAACTCCGCGCCCCAGGATTCGCGGCGGTGGGAGGTGACCAGGACGATGCGGCTGCCGTCGTCGGGAACGCCTTCGGGCAGGGGATGGTTGATAGCCTCGCGATCCAGCAGGATCTGCGCCGCATCC
>DASUBK010000327.1:0-3808 GCA_035763305.1 Terriglobales bacterium
GTCGCCGTCGCCGCCGAGGAGCCCGCCTCCCTGGAAAGTATTCAGCAGGCCGTCCTCTCCGCCTTGCAAGCCGCGAACTCACGCGCCGAAGTGCTCTCGGTCGAGTTGCGTGGGGCGGAGTTGGTGTTGCAGGTCAACGCCCCCGCTTCGCTGGTGGAGTTGTCGATTTCCGAAGAGGCCAAACGCGCTGCCGCGGCGGCCGCCAGCCGCGCTGCCGGACGCGCGCTTCGTATCAAGGTCGCCGGCACCGCATCGGCGAACGGCGGCGCGAAGCCGTTGGCCAAGCCGGTCGCCTCCGGACCCGGCGCCCGCAGCCGCGCCGCCGAGGAGCCCGTGATCAAGCGCATGCAGGAAAAGTTCAACGCCCAGATTCGCACCATCATCGACCATCGCGAAAGACGCTAGTCCCGCAGGGACGGCACGCCGGAGCAACGACTATGGGTGGCTTCAATCTGCAAGAACTGATGTCGCAGGCCAAGCGCCAGTACGAAGACCTGCAAAAGAAAATGCAGGACACGGTCGTCGAAGCCTCGGCCGGCGGCGGCTCCGTCAGCGTGAAGATGAACGGCCAGAAGCGTGTCCTGGCGGTCAAGATCGATCCCGAAGTCGTCAAGGCGGGCGACGTGGAGATGCTGCAGGACCTGGTCACTGCCGCCTGCAATGCCGCCGCCTCCAAGATCGACGACGCCATGCAGTCCACCGTCGGCGGCATGCTGGGCGGATTGCAGGGAATGTTCTGAAGAAGGTTTCAGAGGTTTCAAAGGTGTCGGATATTTCCGCGAAACCTCCGAAACCTTTGAAACTTCCGAAACCGGCTTAGCTTATGTCCCGTTTCGCCGAGCCCATGGCTCGCCTCATCGACGAACTGAAGAAGCTGCCAGGCATCGGCAGCAAGTCGGCGCAGCGGCTCGCCTTCCACATCCTGCGCTCGCCCGCCGAGGACGCCGAGGCCTTGGCCCAGGCGGTGCGCGACGTCAAAGAGCACCTCCGCCTCTGCTCCACCTGCAACAACATCACCGACGTGGATCCCTGCGTTTTCTGCAGCAGTGCCACCCGCAACCAGAAGACCATCTGCGTGGTGGAGGAACCCACCAACATCGCGGCCATCGAGAAGACGCGCATGTACAACGGCGTCTACCACGTGCTGCACGGCGCGCTGTCGCCCCTGCACGGCGTCGGCCCCGAGCACCTGCGCATCGGCAACCTCATCCGCCGCATCGAGAGCGGCGACATCGACGAGGTGATCCTGGCCACCAATCCCACCGTCGAGGGCGAAGCCACCGCCACCTACCTGTCGCAGCAAATGCGCAAGTCCGGCCTGCCGCAGGTCAAAGTCACGCGCATCGCCACCGGAATTCCCGTAGGCAGCGACATCGAGTACGCCGACGAAGTCACCATGCTCAAGGCCATGGAAGGCCGCCGCGAGTTGTAGTCTCGCTGTCGCCGCGGGCTACTTCTTACCTTAATTCGCGAGTTCGGTGTATCCTTCCTCGCTCTCCGCAACTCCAAACCGAAGAGCGGGTTTTTAACCCCAGACTCCAGCAGCGCAGTTGGCCGGTGAGTCTGAGGTGGCTCACCGGCAGGTTTCCCCGATGAAAATTGCAGGCGCAGGTAGCGCTTTCCCCCAACACGTGTATTCGCAGCAGGAAATCAGCGGCGCGCTTAAGGATTTATGGCGCGAGGAGCTGGAGAATCCCGCTTTGCTCGACCGCCTGCACGCGCGTTGCGGCGTGGAGCGGCGCCCCATGGTGCTGCCGCTGGCCGCCTATCCGCAGGTGGATACCTTCGGTAAAGCCAACAATCTGTGGATCGAAAATGCGCAACAGCTCGGCAAAGACGCCATCTGCCGCGCCATCACTCCCGCCGGTATTCGTCCCGCCGACATTAACGCCTTGTACGTGATGTCCGTCACCGGAGTGGCCAGCCCCTCGCTCGACGCGCGGCTGGTCAACCGGATGGGCTTGTCGCCCCAACTGAAGCGCAATCCGATCTTTGGCCTCGGCTGCGTGGGCGGCGCCGCCGGCATTGCCCGCGCCGCCGACTACGTGCGCGCTTATCCCGACCAGGTCGCGGTGGTGCTGGCGGTTGAGCTCTGTTCCCTCACCTGGCAGCGCCGGGATCTTTCCATGGCGAATCTGATCTCCAGCGGGCTCTTCGCCGACGGGGCGGCCGCGGTGGTTATCAGCGGCGCGGACACCGACTGCGAAGGCCCGGAGATCGTCGCCACCCGCTCCACGTTTTATCCCAATACCGAAGACGTGATGGGTTGGGACATTTCCCAGGACGGCTTCCGCATCGTGCTCTCGCCCGATGTACCCAGAGTGATTGAAGAGAACCTCCGCCGCGATGCCGACTCCTTCCTTGCCGAGCACGGCCTGGATCGCAGCCGCATCGCCAGTTGGATCGTGCACACCGGCGGTCCCAAGGTGCTGGAGGCAGTCGAGCACGCGCTGCAGCTTCCCGACAAGGCGCTGGAGGCCTCGTGGGAGTGCCTGCGGCGCGTCGGCAATATGTCGTCGGTTTCCGTTCTGCTGGTATTGCAGGAGTATCTCGCCCGCCGCCGCGGCGAGCCCGGCTCCTACAGCGTGCTGGCCGCCATGGGGCCGGGCTTCTGCTCGGAATTGGTGTTGTTGCGTTGGTAGAGATGTTGGCAAAGCGTTTTGATACGGATGTTTTCGTGGTGGGCGGAGGTCCGGCCGGACTTGCAGCCGCCATTGCCGCCCGGCAAAAGGGCTTCGACGTCACCGTCGCGGATGCCGCGCGGCCGCCAATTGACAAGGCGTGCGGCGAAGGCTTGATGCCCGACAGCCTCTGCGCGCTCGCTGAACTGGGAGTAAGTCTGGACGGCCAACCCGCCGGCGTCTTTCGCGGCATTCGCTTCATCGGGCCGACGGAGTCGGTTGACGCCTGCTTTCCCGACGGCGCCGGCCTGGGCATTCGCCGCACGCTGCTTCATGCACTGCTGGTCGAACGCGCGGAAAAGCTGGGCGTGCGTTTTCTGTGGAACACCGCATTTCGCGGCCTGCAGCACTCGGCGATTCAGTTCGACGGCGGCAGCCGGCGCGCGCGCTGGATCATCGGCGCCGACGGGCAGAATTCGCAGCTTCGCAAGGCGGCCGGTCTCGACGCTTCGCAAGTCTGGAACCGCCGTATCGGCCTCCGCCGCCACTTCGCCGTCGCTCACTGGAGCGAGTTCGTGGAAATTTACTGGGCCGGGGGTGCGCAGGCGTACATCACCGCGGTCGCGCCGCGCGAGATGTGCGTGGCCATCATCTCGCAGAAGAAGCTGCCGTCCTTCGATTTAGGCCTGGCGATGTTCCCGCGTTTGGCGGAGAGGCTCGAGGGAGTTGCTGCGACCAATTTTCCCCGCGGCGCGCCGACCGTCTCGCGACGATTGAAGTCGGTGTGCCGCGGCAACGTCGCCCTGGTCGGCGATGCGTCGGGGTCCATAGACGCCATCACCGGCGAAGGGCTGGGCATGGCGTTTCGCCAGGCTTTGGCACTGTCCGCGGCGCTGGTGTGTGGCGATCTTTCGTTGTATGCCCAGGCGCATCGCCGCATCGCTGCCCTGCCTGACTTCATGGCTCGCACCATGCTGCTGATGGACCGCAGCGCGCTGCTGCGCCGGCGGGCGTTGTCCGTCTTGTCACGCAGGCCGGCGCTGTTTGAGCAATTGCTGTCGGTGCACGTCGGCCACGCGCCACTACGCTATTTCGGCCGCGGCAGCATCAGCGACGTCGCCTGGCAGCTGCTGACCGCCTAGCGTGACCGGTGGGGCACGGCGGGACTTCTCCTGACGCGAGCATAG
>DASUBK010000328.1:0-5697 GCA_035763305.1 Terriglobales bacterium
GGTGTGAACCAGGGGGACCGGTTCACACCAAGGCACGAAGGCTCCACGAAGGACACAAAGAGAAGATGCGTTCTCGGCCCCCGCTGTTGACCTCCCAAAATGGAACTCGCCCGCCGCTGACTGTCCCCTCTGTGCGCCACCTCACCGCGTGTGTGGGCGCAGCTTCCCTAGCATGAGGGGTTTCCTCATCCCAAAACTTCCGAGGCAGCCTTCATGCGATATCGCGTTCTCCTGTTGCTCCTGCTGCTGTGCCTGCCGCTGTGCGCCCAGAACTCCGGCAAGGTCTTTCCTTATAACTACTTCATCGACGACCTGCCCAACGGCCTGCGGGTGGTGACGGTCCCCACCGACTTCCCCAACCTGGTTGCGATGTACACCGTGGTGGGCACGGGATCGCGCAACGAGGTCGAGCCGGGCAAGAGCGGCTTCGCCCATCTTTTTGAGCACCTGATGTTCCGCGGCAGCAAGCATTTCACCGCCGCCCAGCGCGACGAGCTGCTCAAGCGCGCCGGCGCTGCCACCAACGCCTACACCACCGACGACCGCACCGTGTATCACCTGGTCTTCTCGAAAGAGGACCTGCCGCAGGTCATCGAGCTTGAGGCCGACACCTTCCAGGCGCTGCAGTACGAGCGCGACGCCTACAAAACCGAGACCGGCGCCGTCCTGGGCGAGTACAACAAGAACTCCGCCAACCCGTTCTCCAAGATGCACGAGGTGCTGCGCGAGACGGCATTTAAGACTCACACCTACTCGCACACCACCATGGGCTACCTGCGCGACATCCAGGACATGCCCAACCAGTACGACTACAGCCTGCAGTTCTACCGGCGCTACTACCGGCCGGAGTACACCACCATCATCCTCGCCGGCGACCTCGATCACGACGCGGCGCTGGCGCTGGTGAAGAAGCATTTCGGCAACTGGGAGCGCGGCAGCTACAAGGCGCAGATTCCCACCGAGCCGCCGCAGGACGGGCCGCGCAGCGCGCATATTGACTGGCCATCGCCCACGCTGCCGCAGATGTTCGTCGCCTTCCGCGCGCCCGCCTACTCCGACACCGACAAGGACTGGGTCGCGCTGCAACTGGTGGCCGACATCGCCTTCGGCCCCAACTCCGACGTCTACCAGCGCCTGGTGCTCAAGGAGCAGAAGGTAGAAACGCTGTTCGCCGACAGCGCCAACAACATGGATCCCGAGCTGTTCACGGTCGGCGCGCGCGTGAAGGACGCCAAGGACATGGACTACGTGCGCGAGCAGATCCTGGCCACGTTTAAGCAGTTTGCCGGCGCCACGGTTCCGCAGGAGCAGCTCGACTCCGCGCGCGCTCGCGCCCGCTACGGCTTCGTGATGCAACTCGACAGCTCGGAAGCGATCGCCTCCAACCTGGCGCCCTTCATCAACCTGCGGCGCACGCCGGAGACGATCAACCAGGTGTTCGCCCTGGCCCAGCAACTCACCCCGGACGACCTGCGCTCGGCCGCGCAGACGTATTTCGTCGACAACAACCGCACCATCGTCACCCTGAAGACCAAGGCCGATAGCGCCAACGTCGCCGGACAAGGAGGCCACTGATGCGCAGCCTGAAATTTCTTTCCCTGATCCTGCTTCTCGCTCTCGCCGCGGCGCCGCTAGTCCGCGCCGCTGATTCGACTCCCAAGGTCGCCAAGCACGGGACGGTGCTGCTGCCCAGCCGCTCGCCCCTGGTGAGCTTCCGCTTCGTCTTCCACACCGGCGCCGCCGCCGATCCCAAGGGCAAAGAAGGACTGGCCGCGCTCACCTCCGCCCTGCTGTCCGAGGGTGGATCGAAGACCATGACCCGGGCCGAGATCCTGAAGGCGCTGTACCCCATGGCGTCGGAGTTCGACTCGCAGACCGACAAGGAAATGACGGTCTTCTACGGCTCGACGCATATCGAGAACCTCGATGCTTACTACGCGCTGGTGCGGCAGATGCTGCTCGAGCCCGGCTTCCGCGACGACGACTTCCAGCGCGTGCGCACCGACATGGTCAACTTTCTCAAGACCACGCTCCGCGCCGGCAACGACGAGGAACTCGGCAAGGAGCACCTCTACACCATGATTTATCCGCCGGCGCATCCTTACGGCCATCACAACTACGGCACCATCTCTTCGCTGGAGAAGATCACGCTGGACGATGTGAAGGGGTTCTACCGCGAGCACTATACGCAGTCGAACCTGGTGCTCGGACTGGCCGGCGCGTTTCCCGATGCGCTGCCGCAGAAGATTTCCGCCGACTTCGCCACCCTGCCGGAAGGGAAGACGGCGTCGCTGAAGACCACGGCGCCGCTGCAGGAGAAAGGCACGAAGATCGACATCATCCAGCGCGAGACGCGCTCGACGGCGATCTCTCTAGGCTTCCCGATCCCCGTCAATCGCTCGCACCAGGACTACGCCGCGCTGGCGCTGGTGGCCAGCTACTTCGGCCAGCACCGCTCGTCGAGCAGCTACCTCTACCAGCGGATTCGCGCCCTGCGCGGCCTCAATTACGGCGACTACGCCTACATCGAATACTTCCCGCGGGGCATGTACCGCTTCGAGCCGAGCCCCAATCTCGCCCGCAGCAGCCAGATCTTCCAGATCTGGATTCGCCCGGTCGAGCCGCAGAACGGCCTGTTCACCCTGCGCGCAGCACTCTATGAGTACGACAAACTGGTGCGCGAGGGCATGTCGCAGGAGGCGTTCGACAGCACGCGGCAGTTCCTGCGCAAGTACGTCAACGTGCTTACGGCGACGCAGGACGCGCAGCTCGGCTACGCCCTCGACAGCCGCTACTACGGCACCCGGGAGTTCACGACGCACATGCGCGCGGCGCTCGACAAGCTGACGCTGGACGACGTGAACAAGGCCATCCACGCGTATCTGAAGACCGATTCGCTGCGGGTGGCGATGGTCACCAAGGACGGCGAAGGCCTACGCAAGGCGATCCTGGCGGGCACGCCCGCAACCGTGAACTACACCGCGCCCAAGCCGAAAGAGGTGCTGGAGGAGGATGCCGTCATCTCCAAGTATCCGATCCCGGTGAAAGAAGGCAATGTGCGGGTAGTGCCGGTGGAGAAGGTGTTCCAGTAGAGCTAGCGAATGTCACAGAGATGATGGAGGCCGGTCGACCCCGACCGGCCTCTCTTGTCACTGGGACTCACGCGAGGCGGTCGAGGTCGAGCGGCCTCCATACGAACGGTGAGGGTAGCGCGTGCAGTGATGTCTGTGAAACACTGGCGCGCCGATGCGCTTCTTCACCGATGACGACATCCGCGCCGCCATTTCCGGGGCGCGGGCGATCGAACTGATGGAAACCGCGTTCCGCGACTACCTGCCGCAGGCGATCATTCCTGAGCGCCTGCACATGGACGTTCCGGCACGCGGCACGCTGCTGCTGATGCCGTGCGCCGTGCCGGCGCTGGACGCGATGGGATTCAAGTCGGCGTTCGTGCTCGACCGCGCCATCGCCGCCGGGGAGAGCGTTAAGGCGACTTACGTGCTGCTCGACACGCGCGGCCAGCTGCGCGCCACCATGGAAGCGCGCCACTTGACGGCGTTTCGTACCGCGGCGGTCTCGGCCATGGCGACCAGGATCCTGGCGCGGCCGGATGCGGCGACGCTTGGCATCTTCGGCAGCGGCCGTCTGGCGGCGACCCACGCTGAGCTAATCCCGCTGGTGCGTACGATCCGCGAAGTTCGCATTTGCGGCACTTCGCTGGTGAAGAGCGCGCTGCTGGCGCAGCAGGTCAAGAGCGTGCGCAATATTTCCGCCCAGGCTGCGTCGCCCGAAGACACCGCCGCCTGCGACATCGTCTGCTGCTGCACCAACTCCGCCACCCCGGTGCTGCGCGGCGAATGGCTCCGAGACGGGGCGCACCTTAACCTCGTCGGCTCGTTCCGTCCCACGGTGCAGGAGGTGGATGAGGAAGCCGTCGTTCGCTCGTCGGTCTTTGTGGACACCATGGAGGGCGCGCTCGCCGAGGCGGGGGACCTGCTGGTGCCGCTGCAGAAAAAGATGATCGAGCCCTCGCACATCCTGGCGGACTTGCGGGCGCTGGTGACGCGAGCGCATCGCGGCCGGCACTCGCGCGAGCAGATCACGCTGTTCAAAAGCGTCGGACATGCAATCGAGGACGTGGTGATCGCCGATGCGGTCGAGCGTGCGTCCCACTGAAAAACCCAACGCGGAGGAACGGAGGACGCGGAGCAATTTGTAATGTGAAATTTTCAAACTGGCACGTTGCGTAGCTGCGGCAGATTGCAAATTTAACATTACGAATTGTCAAATCCCCCGCGTCCTCCGTTCCTCCGCGTTGGGTTTTCTCGAACCTGGCCGGCTCTGTATAGTTCCCCCATGCGCTTGACCAACTTCATCAACGCGGTGGACCTGCACGCCTGCGGCGAGCACGGGCGGGTCATCACCGGCGGCGTGCTCGACGTTCCCGGCCGCACCATGTTCGAGAAGAAGACCTGGCTGGAGCAGAACATGGACTGGCTGCGCAAGCGCATGCTGCGCGAGCCGCGCGGCTATCCCGCCGCCAACTGCAACCTGCTGCTACCGCCCACCGACCCGCGCGCGCAAGCGGGCTACGTGATCATGGAGCAAGTGGAATACCCGCCGATGTCGGGCACCAACACCATCTGCGTGGTCACCACGCTACTGGAGTGCGGGCTCATCGCCTCACAGGAGCCGGTGACCAAGCTCACACTGGAAACGCCCGCGGGGCTGGTGGAGGTCGAGGCCGAAGTCCGCGACGGCAAGGTCAAGCGCGTCACCTTCGAGAACGTCCCCGCCTTCGCCGCGCACCTGGACGCCAAGATCGAAGTCCCGCAACTGGGAACGGTGACGGTGGATGTCGGCTGGGGCGGGATGTTCTACGTCATCGCCGACGCCACGCAGTTCGGCCTGCGCCTGTTGCCCGACGAGGGCAGCGACATCGTGCGCATCGGCGAGATGATCAAGGCGACGGCGCGCGAGCAGTTGCCGGTCTCGCATCCGGAGAATCCCGGCATCCAGGGCGTGACCATCGCCGAGTTGACGGCGCCGCCCATAAATCCGAAAGCAGTGGCCAAGAACGCGGTAATCGTCTCCACCGGGCAGCTCGACTGGAATCGTCCCGCGACGTGGACGGGCGCGCTTGACCGATCTCCCTGCGGCACCGGAACGTGCGCGCGCATGGCCGTGCTGCACGCCAAGGGCAAGCTGGCGCTGAACACGCCGTTCCCGCACGAGGGAATTCTGGGCACCATCTTCACCGGCGAACTGGTGCGCGAGACCAAGGTCGGCCAATACCGCGCGGTGGTGCCGCGGCTGAGCGGGACGGCGTGGATCACCGGCTTCGCCCAGTACGTGCTCGATCCCGAGGATCCGTTCCCGGAGGGATTCACGGTCGGCGACATCTGGGGTGCGCCGTCCGACGAACCGCTCGTGTGAGGTCTTTCACCACAAGGACACGAAGGAAGAGGGAGATAAGTGATTCCTTCGTGCCCTTCGTGTCCTTTGTGGTAAAGAAAGCGTCTCAGCTCGGGAAGTGGAAGTGCACGTCGTGCTGCGACGGGATGGGCTGGCCGTCGAGGGTGGCGGGGTGGAAGTGCCAGGTCTGCAGCGTGGCGATGATCTTGTCGTCGATGCTTGGACCAATACCCTGCAGCAGCCGGGTGGCGATGACGTTGCCCTGGTCGTCAATTGTGACCT
>DASUBK010000329.1:0-16598 GCA_035763305.1 Terriglobales bacterium
GCGGGCGCGCGCCAGCAGTCCGGTGAGAGAGTCGGACCGCTTCGCCAGTTCGCGATACATCGGCTCCGCGAAGTAATAGGAGCCGTCCATCTGCGAGCGCAAGTTGCCCTCATCCACGTTGTTGAACTTGAGGATGACGAGGCGGCCGGGGTCGGGCACCGGCAGCGCGCGCAGCATCACCTGGTCGAGCAAGGTGAAGATCGCCGAGTTGGCGCCGATGCCCAGCGCCAGCGTCAGCACGGCGACCACGGTGAAAGCGGGGGTGCGCAACAGTTGGCGGGCGGCGTGGCGGAAATCGCGCAGAAGGAATTCCATAATCAGGGGCTAGGGGCTGGGGATTGGGGACTAGCATGGCCCCGGCCAAGCCTATCGCAGGGCAACTGCCCTGCCAATCGCCATCATCAAAGCTGTTGACCGGCAGAGACTTAGGACAGCGCTGCCGGCTGCGTTTACGGGCAGCGTCCGATTTTGCAAAAGCAGTGTGCGGAGACGGACAGGGAATTGGGTGATTGGGTGATTTCGTGATTGGCGCAGATTCCGCAGCAATCACCCAATCGCGAAATCACCCAATCACCCAATGGAGTGGGTTGTTGCTTCGGGTGCTCCCGATTGACCCTGGCAGCGCGAGGCGCGGATAATCGAAGACCTCTGGCGCCGCTTCAGTCACCGTGGCGATTTATGCCTTCTGGAAAAGATTCCGATTCCGCCGGCCGCAAGGTGGACTCCGCCTTCCAGGAACTGGATCGCGACGCCGAGCGCCTGATCGCCTACCTCAACGACGAAATCGTTCCGGCGATTCGCCAGCACTCCAGCCGCGGCCTGCGTGCCGCCGCTCAGGAGTTGCAGAAGTTCGCCGAGTTCCTCGACCGGCAAACAAAGAAGTAACGTTGGGCTCCAAGAATCCACCACCGAGACACCGAGGCACCGAGCTTCCATCTTTTTCCGTCTCGGTGTCTCGGTGTCTCGGTGGCAGGTGTTTGCGAACGTCAGCCCTGCTGGCAGTCTTGATGTGCGCAGCGCTGCTCACCGCCTGCGGCGGCGGAGCCAAGCGCCGCGCCGCGCGTAACGATGTCCCTACTCCTCCCCCTCCGGTGGCGCAGAACGAAAAGATCCTGTATCCGCCCTCCTGGAGCCAACCCAAGCCCACGTCGCCGAGCGCTCCGGAGGCACTTGAGCGCGCCAAGGCGATTTACGTGGAAGAGGGCATGGCGAGCTGGTACGGCGCGCCTTACCACAATCGTCGTGCCGCCAACGGCGAGATCTACGACATGAACGCCATGACCGCGGCGCACCTCACGCTGCCGCTGAACTCGATCGCCCGCGTCACCAATCTGAAGACGGGGCAATCGGCGGTGGTGCGCATTACCGATCGCGGTCCGTTCGTAGAGAACCGCATCATTGACCTTTCCGTGGCGGCGGCCAAGGCGCTCGACATCTGGCGTCCGGGAACGGCGCGGGTGCGCATCGAGGTGTTGCAGGCGCCCTCGCCCATCGACCACGGCGGGCGCTGGGCGGTGCAACTGGGCGGCTTCAATCAGAAGGAAGCCGACCACATCAAGGCCACGCTGGCCGAGCGCTACCAGGACGCCAAGGTGCAGGATTTTCCCAGCCCGGTGGGCGATTGGTGGGTGCGAGTGCGGGTGCCCGGCGATGACAAGCGCAGCGCGCAGGAGGTCGCCCACAACGCGCCCGCGCCGATGAAGAACACGTTTTTGGTGCGGTTGGATTAGGCTGTCGGCGAACTGGCGATCTGGCGAACTCTTATCATGTGGGTTGAAGGCGCGCGAACCCCGAGGGCAATCGCCAGTTCACCAGATCACCAGTTCGCCAGCTGTTACCGGTGCAGAGACACCTGCTCCGACTGGTTGACGGCGGAGGCGATGGCCGCCAAATCGCGTTCGCGCGTCTGCTGGTAGGTGTACCAGATGCGGTGCACCACGGTGAGATTGCCGATGACGGCGATCACCCACAGCACCGGCGCCATCACATTGAAGATCCCGCCGATAATGACCAGCACGATGCGCTCCGGCCGCTCCATGAATCCCACCTTGCACTGGCCGATGAGCGACTCGGCGCGGGCCCGGGTGTAGCTGATCATCACCGAAGTGCACATCACGACCGCGGTCAGCACCAGGTAAAAGAAGCGGTTGGCGCGAGCGTAATAGACCAGCAGGCCGAAGTACAGGGCGACGTCGCTGTAGCGGTCGATCACCGAGTCGAAGAATCCCCCGAACTGGGTGACCTGGTTGGTGGCGCGGGCCACGCGGCCGTCCACCATGTCGAAGATGCCGGCGCCGATGATGGTGAGCGCGGCGTAGAGAAACATGCGCGGCTGGTTGGCGCCGCTGGCGTAGCCGAAGAAAACGGCCGCGCCGATGTTGATGACCAGGCCGAAGAAAGTCAGGTAATTGGGATTGATCTTGGTCAGGGCCAGACCGTGGACGATGCCATACAGCACCACCCGGCAACCCCGCCCGACTGCGCTGGTCCAGGTCATGATGCCTCGTCGTGCATGGTGACCAGCTTCAGCACTTCCAGTTCGCGCTTGCCGCTGGGAGTCACCACCATCGCCGTGTCGCCCACCTTCTTGCCCATCAGCGCGCGGCCGATGGGAGAGGTGGTGGAGATCAGGCCCTTGGTCACGTCGGATTCTTCGCTGGTGACCAGCTTGTACTCGATCTCCTCTTCCTTGGTCGAGTCGTACACCTTGATGGTGGAGCCCAGGGCGGCGCGGTCCTTGGGGATGTTCGACATGTTGACCAGGGACAGGTCCGCCATGCGCTTTTTGAGCTGGCCGAGGCGGGCGCGGACGAACTCCTGCCGCTGCTTGGCCATGTGGTACTCGGCATTTTCACTAAGGTCGCCCATGGCGACCGCCTTCTTCAGTTCCTTGGGCAGCTCGTGCTGGAGCTCGTGCTCCAGCGTTTCAATCTCTTCCTGCAGCTTTTTCTTAATGTGCTCTGGCATGAGGACGACAGATCAGATGTTCGGTCCCGGCCGGGAGGCAAAACCCGGCGGGTAGCGGTTGTCGGGATAACAGCTATACCGCAGCTACGAAAGGGATTATACGCTTCCGCCAAAGGGTCATCCGACCCAAAATGGGAATCAGGAGCCTGTGGAAAAGAGGAGCGAAACTCTGGCGGAAGTTGGCGTATAAGTTCAAGCAAGGCTTGGCGATTGGCCGCTAAGAGCCTCTGGCAATTGACTTTGCGGCCAATTTGCCCTATGATAATCAATGTTTCCCTCAGCTCGAACCACCTACCCTCTAACAGGTGCCCAATGAGCAGCGTTTCGAATCTGAACTTCGAGATCGGGGATAAAGTCGTTTATCCCAACCACGGCGTCGGCATAATCGAACAAATCAGCAGCAGGACGATCGGAGCCTCGATCGAGCGCTTTTACCTGCTGAAAATCAAGTCGAGCAGCCTGAAAGTCATGGTGCCGTTCCATAACGTGGGAGCGGTGGGGCTGAGGCGGGTGATCCGCAACGGCGAGATCCAGAAGATCATGGATTTCCTCACCGACGGCAAATGCTGCAACCACAACGACTGGAAATACCGCTTTAAGGAAAATTCGGAGAAGATGCGCACCGGCTCGCTGCTGGAAGTGGCGGCGGTGCTGAAGGGCCTGCTGCTGCTGGCCCAGACCAAGCCGCTGTCTTTCCGCGAGAAGAAGATGCTGGAGCGGGCGCGGTACCTGCTGGTCAGCGAACTGGCGATGGCCAAGAACTGGGAAGAGACGCAGGTCGAAGACATGCTCTCCAAGGCCCTCACCAAGTCCAAGCTGCGCTTCCCGGAACGGGTGGCGGAAGCGTAAGAGAGTTTCAGTTTCAGTGTCAGCGAGCGCGGCCTACGGGCCGCGCTTTTGCTTGGGAAGAAGCTCTCAGCTACTAGCTCTTAGCTTTTAGCTTGTCTGGGGTAGCGTCAATCGCATCGCTCGCCCTCTGACGTCGAGAGGCGAAGAATGCTGTTGAAGGAACCCCAATCAAGCTAAGAGCTAAAAGCTAAGAGCTAGTAGCTAAAAGCTGCTCCTGACAACTGCCCCCGTCTCCCCTCCATCCAACCCCACATGGCTGGATTCCTGCACATCTTCCGCATCAGCACCGAGAAAAGTCCGGACGGCAAAGACCAGAACCAGTACCAGGTCACGCTCAGTATCGGCGGCAACAATTACCTGCGCGTCTATGACGAGATGAAACTGGGGGAGTTCCTCACCACCAAAGCGGTGCTCGACCCCGAGACCTTCGACCGGGCGATGAAGGAACTGCACCTCGCCGGCCACACCACCATCGGCAACGTCGGCATCGACGAGTACGAAACGCCCGCGCTGGGACTGGAGCAGGTGCCGGCGGACTACTAGCAGCTCTGAGCAGTGAGCTTTGAGCTCTGAGCCAGAACTGCGTACAGGTCTATGTCATTATGACGCCGCAGGCCGCGTTGCTGGGAACGCGATCGCGGCGAAACCGAGTCAGGCTCAGAGCTCACAGCTCACAGCTACTCTCCCAGCCACGTCCCGTACCCGCGCAGCGGCTCCACGTGATCGAAGACGATCTTGGCGGCGGCGGTAATGGGCACCGCCAGGATCAGTCCCATCGCGCCCCACAACCATCCCCAGAACAGCAACGCCACCGTGACTGCCAGCGGATTCAACTGCAGGCGGCTGCCGAGGAATTTCGGATAGAGGACGTTCAGGGCGAACAGGTGCAGGCTGAGGACCACCAGCAGGATGGCGATGAAGCCGGCGGACTGCAGATGTCCCAGGCCGGTGACGATCGGCGGCAGCGCCGCCAGCACCACTCCCAGGTAAGGCACCAGGCTGAGGAAGCCGCTGATGAAGCCGATGAAGTAGAAGTACGGCAGGCCAAGGATGCCGAACAGCGCGGTGCTGATGGCGCCGATAAACAGGCCCACCAGCACGTTGCCGACGATGAAGCTGCGGATCATGCTGGAGATCAGGCCCAGGGTGACGTAGGCGGTGTTGCGGTTCTCCATGCGGAACAGCATCACCGTGGCCGAGCGAACGTGGTCCTGCCAACTCAGCATGAAGAAGGCGAGGAAGGGCACGAAGGAGGCGATAAAGAAGAACTCGGTCACCGATCCGACGTTCTGGGTGATGATGTCGGACCAGTCGGTCTTCTGCTGCACCTGCACGGTGCGCGCCCGATCCTCTTCCTTCGGTTCATCCTTGGGAATGACGGATTCGGTGGTCCTCTGGATCTCCTGCGTCTTGCGCCGCAGTTTGCCGATGGTGTCGCGGATGCGCTCCGAGTATTTGGGCAGGTCGGTCACGAAGGACGAGGCCTGGTTGTAGGAGACGTTGCCGATCTCGACCAGCACCGCCAGAAAGA
The DNA here is from genome assembly GCA_035763305.1 of Terriglobales bacterium. Classification (GTDB taxonomy): domain Bacteria; phylum Acidobacteriota; class Terriglobia; order Terriglobales; family Acidobacteriaceae; genus DASUBK01. The sequence goes on from DASUBK010000329.1 coordinate 5,348, forward strand.
GAAACACGGCGATGAGTGCGGCCATGGCGCGCGGCAGGCGCAGGCGCTGCAGCAGTTCGACCACCGGAGCGAGCACGAAGGCCAGCAGAATCGAGACCAGCAGCACCACCAGCGGCATCTTGGCGTAGTAGCAGGCGGTAACCACCGCCAGGATGGCCAGCACCGAAATGGCGGTATTCGCCGGCCGCCGCTCCAGCGAGTGCGACGGAATCACGGCGTGGGGCGCGGATTCGGTGTCCCTGGGGTTGGCAGCCATGGCCATGGAAGGTGCGGCCCTATAATAGCCCGGTGTCGAGCCCCCCGGAGCGGAATCATTGCGAGGAATCAGCAGAATCTACGGGCCCCAGCCGGGTGCTGGGGCTGGACGTCGGTTCGCGCACCATCGGGGTGGCGGTTTCCGACCCGCTGGGCATCACCGCCCAGGGACTGGAAACCATCCGTCGGCGCAACAAGCGCTCCGATCTTTCGGCGCTGCACCGCATCATCCGGGATTACGGTGTGAGGGAGATCGTCGTCGGCTATCCGCTGCGCATGCACGGCGGTGAAGGCACGCAGGCGGGGAAGGTGGCCGAGTTTGCCGAGGAACTGCGGCAGCGCTTCGAACTGCCGGTCCACCTGCGCGACGAGCGCCTGACCACGGTGCAGGCCAACCGGGTGCTGCGGGAGGCCGAACTCAGCATCCAGAAGCGGGCCCAGGCCGTAGATCGGCTGGCCGCGGTGCTGATCCTGCAGTCGTATCTGGATAGCCGGTGAGAAGGCGGTTTTCGTGGAACGGACTTCGCTCTCGGCTTGTTGCTGGAAGCCCCACTAAAGTGGTGGTCGTTCGCTCATCAGAATGATAGGCGCAATCCCAAGCCGGGGAAGAAACGAGTAACGAGCGACGAATCGGCTGGGAACGAATCCCTGCCCGCACCGTTTCCACATTCCGGGAATGGTAGAATCGGAACTTTCTCTGGCGCGGCCCTGAAGCACCAGTTCCCCTCGGGCAGTGCAACTAGGCAGACTCCATGGCACCTGATCGCGGAACGATTACGTACGCCGACGCCGGCGTGGACATCGAGCGCGCCAACCGCGCCAAGCAGCGCATCAAGTACCTCGCCCACAAGACCTTCACCAAGCCGGTGCTGAGCGATATCGGCAGCTTCGGCGGCATGTACGCCCTCGACAAGAAGAAGTACAAGGACCCGGTGCTGGTGTCGAGCGTGGACGGCGTGGGCACCAAGCTGAAGGTCGCCTTCGAGATGAACCTGCACCACACCATCGGGGCCGACCTGGTGAACCACTGCGTCAACGACATCGCGGTGCAGGGCGCGGCGCCGCTGTTCTTCATGGACTACTTCGCCACCGGCCAACTGGAGCCCGAGGTGGCGGAGAAGGTGGTCAGCGGCATCGTGGACGCCTGCCGCCAGAACGGCTGCGCGCTCATCGGCGGCGAGACCGCGGAAATGCCGGGCTTCTATCCCGGCGGCGAATACGACCTGGCGGGGTTCATCGTCGGCATCGCCGAGCGCGAGAACATCATCACCGGCAAGGAGGTGCAGGTCGGCGACATCCTGGTGGGCCTGCCCTCGAATGGCCTGCACACCAACGGCTATTCGCTGGCGCGCAAGCTGCTGTTCGGCGTCGGCCGCTACAGCGCCGATACCTACGTAAACGAGCTGAAGAACAAGGTCGGCAACGAGCTGATGCGCATTCACAAGAGCTACTGGCCGGTGCTCAAGCGGCTGGTGGACAGCGGCACCATTGCGGCGATGGCGCACATCACCGGCGGCGGCATCACCGAAAACCTGCCGCGCGTCCTGCCCAAGGGTACGGCGGCGCAGGTGGACATGGGCTCCTGGCCGGCGCAGACCATCTTCCAGCACCTGCAGCAGCTGGGGAACATCGGCCAGGAAGAGATGTTCCGGACGTTCAACATGGGCGTCGGCATGGTGCTGGTGGTCTCGCCCAAGAAGTTCAAGCGGGTGCAGGCGGCGCTGGAGAAGGCCGGCGAAAAGGGCTACACGATCGGAAGGATCGTGAAAGGCGAGAAGAAGGTTCTGTACTCGTAAGAGCGGTCTTGCAGTAGGTCAGTATGTCAGTACCTCGCCTCTGAGTGCGTCGCAGCAGCTCTGGCGTCGAGATACTGAAATACTGACTTACTGAAATACCGTTCCGGATTGGATCGCGCGTCTCGGTTCTCCGCTGCTGTCGTTCTTTCACTGACCTTTTCCCCGCACAGTGTTAACGTTTTTCTCCGCGATTCCGTCCTTACGACGGCCGCGCGGAGGTCTGCCGATCAAGGGCACCATCCAATATCATCCCGGCGCCACGCCCGGCGGCACGCCTCCGGAGGTGTCGCTGGTGGAGGCGGCGCGGGCGGGCGATCGCGCTGCCTGGGGAGAGTTGTACGTGCGCTACGCGCGCATGGTGCACGGCATCCTGCTGGCGCGCGTCCCGGCGGCTGACGCCGATGACCTCACCCAGGACGTGTTTGTGCGCGCGATGAAAGCCCTGGTGCAGCTGCGCGATTCGGCTGCCTTCGGGGGCTGGCTGGCCTCCATGGCCCGCAACTCCGCCCACGACTATCACCGCAAGGCGCACGTCGCCGAGGACCCGGTCCCCGCCGAGGTTCCGGCCCCGGGCGATGTGCGCAGCAGCGTGGAAGCCGCGGCCGCGCTGCAGGCCATCCGCGACCTGCCCGAGGCCTATCGCGAGACGCTGATGCTGCGCCTGGTGGAAGGCATGACCGGACCGGAGATCGCGCGCCGCACCGGCCTGACCGCGGACTCGGTGCGGGTCAACCTGCATCGCGGAATGAAGCTGCTCAAGGAGCGGCTGGAAAGGGGGGCCACGCCATGACGCTGCAGCCGCCGGAATACCTGTGGGACAACCGCGGCGTGCCCGACCCGGACGTCGAGCACCTGCACCAGTTGCTGATCTCGTATCGCTACAACCGGCCGCTGGAGCTGGAAGTTCAGCGAAAGCGCGATTGGCGACGCTGGCGCTGGCCCGCGCTGGGCTTGGCCGCGGCGGTGGTGGCGATCGCGGTCGCGGCCGCAGTGCTGGTATTGCCGCACGCCAAGCCCGCGTGGCGGCAGCCGGCGGCGTGGCAGGTGCAGGCCCTCAGCGGCGCGCCGGTAGTAGGCAGCGCGTCGGTGCAGAACGCGGAAATGCCGGTCGGCGAGACGCTGCAGACGGGCCCCAACAGTTCGGCGCTGGTGCGCATCGGACGCGTAGGGCGGATGGAGGTTCGTCCCAACTCCGCGCTGCGGCTGACGCGCAGCAGCGGCGGGCACTACGACATCTCGCTGCTGCACGGCACCGTGTCGGCCAGCACGTGGGCGCCGCCGTTCACCTTTAAAGTGGACACCCAGTCGGGGCTGGTGGCCGATCTGGGCTGCGTGTTTACCGTGTCGGTGGACGCCGACGGAGTGGGCATGGTGCGGGTTTCGTCCGGTTGGGTATCGGTCAGCGGCTACCGCCAGGCGCTGATCCCTGCAGGCGCCGCGGCGTATCTGCGCCCCAACCATGCGCCGGGCACGCCGTTCTTCGAGGACAGCAGCCCGGAGTTCCAGGACGCGCTGCAACTGCTGGATTTCAGCGTGCAGGACGAGGTCGCGCGCTCGGCGACCTTGACCCGGTTGCTGGCCACCGCCCGCCGCCGCGATGTGTACACGCTGATGCGGCTGCTGCGCCAGTCCAGCGGCAGCGAACGCGAGCGCATCGTGGACCGCGCAATGGAGTTGCTGCCGCCGCCGCCGGGCGTCACGCGCGAGGGCATCCTGGCAGGCAACGAGCGCATGAGCGACGCCTGGTACAACCAGATGGGTATGACCAACGTAAAGCGCTGGTGGGTGCACTGGAAAGACGCGTTCTGAGAATTGCCGAATGTCGATTTCCGAATGCCGAATGGAAGACCCGGTCGAGGTAAGGGAATTGGCAATCGGAAATCGGCGACTGGAAATTTCTCCGTGCCTCCGTGCCTCCGTGGTGAAAAAATAGCCTTATGCCGAAAAAGCTGGGCATTCTGCTGTCGGGACGCGGCTCGAATTTCGCCGCCATCGCCGAGTCGGTGAAGCAGGGACGCATCGCCGCCGAAATCGCGGTGGTTATCTCCAACCGCGCCGAGGCGCCGGGCCTGGAACTGGCGCGCTCGCTGGGCCTGGACGCCCGCCTCATCCCATCCAAGGGCCGGCAGCGCGAGGAGCACGACGCCGAGGTGGTGCGCGTGCTGCAGGAGAAGCGCGTCGACGTGGTCTGCCTGGCCGGCTACATGCGGCTGCTGTCGCCGGTATTTATCCGCGCCTTTCCGCAGAAGATTCTCAATATCCATCCGTCGCTGTTGCCGGCGTTCCCCGGGCTGGAGGCGCAGAAACAGGCGCTGGAGTACGGGGTGAAGGTCTCAGGCTGCACGGTGCACTTCGTCGACGAACACCTCGATCACGGCGCCATCATCGTGCAGAGGGCGGTGCCGGTGCGCGATGGCGACGACGATCACGCGCTCGCCGCGCGCGTCCTGGAGCAGGAGCACCAGGCGTACACAGAAGCGATCAACATCGTGCTGGCGGGGAACTACGAGGTGGTGGGGCGGCGGGTGGTGGTGAAGAACCAATCCGCAGTTTCGGTGTAGCTGAGGAATAACATTCAACGCAGAGGACGCAAAGGATCGCAGAGGAAAACCTTTGCGTTCCTTCGCGTCCTTTGCGTTTAATCTTCCGAATGCTTCGGGTGAAACTGCTCTCTGCTTCTGCCAAAGCCCCAACCGTCGCTCACCGCGGCGAGGATCTGGGTTATGACGTGTACGCGAGCGAGGCGCTGACGATTCCGCCGCGCGGGCACGCGATTGTGCCCACGGGCATCGCCATCCACATCACCGACGACGGCGGCAGGGACATGGGCGCGCTGCTGCGCGACAAATCATCCATGGCGGCGCGGCGCCTGGTGCTCACCGGCGGCGTGATTGACGCCGGGTATCGCGGGGAGGTGCGCGTGCTGATCGAGAACCTGGCCGATGCGCCGGCCGAGATTCACGCCGGCGACAAGATTGCCAACTTGATCCCCTACCCCGTGCTGACGGGCGAGGTGCAGGTGGTGGACGACCTGGCAGAGTCGCGGCGCGGCGCGGGCGGGTTCGGATCCACGGGACGCAGATGAAGTGGGTGGGTTCGAGAAAACCCAACGCAGAGGAACGGAGGACGCGGAGGGAATGCATAGATCCTTCGCTCGGCCGCCCCCTCCGGGACTCGCCGCGCTCAGGATGACAAACCAGGGGTTAGGGGTTGGGATCGCACCCTCCAACATTCCTCCGCGTCCTCCGTTCCTCCGCGTTGGGTTTTGCTGTTTGCTGACTGCTGACCGCTTCTTTTACTCTTAACCCCATGCCGCAGTTTCCCGACATCAACACGCAGCTGGAGTACCTCAGCAAAGGCGCGGCGGAGATCATCCGCGAGGACGAGCTGCGCGACAAGCTCAAGCGCGCCGCCGAGACCGGCAAGCCGCTGCGGGTCAAGATCGGGCTCGATCCCACCGCGCCCGACCTTCATCTCGGGCACACCGTGGTGCTGCGCAAGCTCAAACACTTTCAGGACATGGGGCACACCGTCATCTTCCTGATCGGCGACTTCACCGCCATGATCGGCGACCCCACAGGCCGGTCGGTGACGCGGCCGCCGCTGTCGCGCGACCAGATCAACCAGAACGCCACCACCTATCTCGAGCAGTGCTACAAGATCCTCGACCGCAACAAGACCGAGATCCGCTACAACAGCGAGTGGCTGGACAAGCTCGGCTCCGAGGGCTTGATCCGCCTGGCCGCGAAGTACACCGTCTCGCAGATGCTGGAGCGCGAAGACTTCCACAAGCGCTTCCAGGAGGAAAAGCCGATCGCGGTGCACGAGCTGTTGTACCCGCTGGCCCAGGGCTACGACTCGGTGGCGCTGGAGGCCGATGTCGAGCTGGGCGGCACCGACCAGAAGTTCAACCTGCTGGTCGGCCGCGAGCTGCAACGGGCTTACGGCCAGCCGGCGCAGGTGGTGTTGACCACGCCGCTGCTGGAGGGGCTCGACGGCGTGCAGAAGATGTCGAAGTCGTACGGGAATTACATCGGCATCAGCGAGGCGCCGGAGCAGATGTACGGCAAGGCGATGTCCATCTCCGACGCGCTGATGTGGCGCTACTACGAGCTGTTGACCGACGTCAGCGTGCAAGAGATCGAGCGCATGAAGGCCGATGTCGCAGCCGGCAAGGCGCACCCCATGCAATTGAAGAAAGACCTGGCGCGGCGCATCGTGCAGGATTTCCACTCGGCGGAGGCGGCGCAGGCGGCGGGTGAGAATTGGGCGCGCATGTTCCAGAAGGACGAGACGCCGGAGAACCTGGAGCACGTGAGCGTGAGCTTCGCCGAGGTGGCGGCGGGAAACGACAATTGCATCAAGCTCGACAAGCTGCTGGCGAAGGCGGGGCTCGCCTCCTCGGTCAGCGACGGCCTGCGGAAAGTAAAGCAGAACGCGGTGCGGGTGGATAACGAGGTGAAGAACGAGCCCATCCTGCAGGTCCAGCGCCCGGCGGAGTTCACGGTGCGCGTGGGCCGGGTGATGAAGAAGGTTTCGATCAGCTAGGACGCAGGGCGCGCGGGCGCGGGCGCCCGCGCGAATCAGATTTTCGTCCCCATTTCGGGCAGCCCCGGCGAGGGCGCCGGGGCCTACCCAATCTCAATTAAGTTAGGTAGGCCCCGGCGCCTCGCCGGGGCGGTCGTTCACGCAACCCAATTCGCGGCTGCCGCGGGCGCCACCGCCCGCGGCTCGATCCACATCCAGGCGTACTCTTCGGCTGTGGCCACCAGTCCTGCTCTCACTGGATTCTGCCGCACATAATCGATCCGCGCGTTGAGGCTCTCCGAGGAGCGCAGAATGTGATCGAAGTACTCGTCCTGCCAGACCTTGCCGGATCGGTTGAGCGCCGTATTGATCCGATGCGCCGAAGCGCTCTTGATCGCCCAGAGAATTTCGGCGAGCGTCCACACTTGCTGCCGATCGTAGTTGATGGCAGGCGTGAGGATGAGGTGGACGTGGTCAGGCATGACGACAGCGATGTGCAGTTGCATCGTGCGGCCGTGGTCGTGGCGGCAGGAATCGAGCGTGATGGCGCGCGCTGCCTCGGGCAAAACCCAGCGATCGGAAGTGGCAAAGGAAATGAAGTGGGGAGCGCGGTCACGTTCGAGGTGCGGCAGGTGGCGGGGCATGGGCCGCATTGTAGGCGCGCGCGGAAGGGGCGCGCGGGCGCGGGCGCCCGCGCGAATCAGATTTTCGTCCCCATTTAGGGCAGCCCCGGCGAGGGCGCCGGGGCCTACCAAGAACAAGAAAATCTGCTTACCAATCAGTCGGGCGCGCGGCGAGGGCGCCGGGGCCTACCAAGAATTCAAAGCTTGACTCGTATCCGGCGAGGGCACCGGGGCCTACCGAAACTGAACTATGGCTTCCCCGCTTTCTCCAATTCTTCCGCCGCGGCGTTGATGGCTTCCGCATTCTTCATCAGCACCGCGGCCATGGCGGGGATCTGGTCGTCGGCTTCGTTCCACTTCTTCTGATCGAGGTACTCGCGCACCGCGCCGAACTCCAGCGCGCCGTAGCCGCTGTAGGCGCCGGGCGCGAAGGGCACATACTTGAACCACGGTCGCTGCGGCTGGCCGTTGGGCGCCAGCAGCGCGCGCTCGGTGGCTATCAGTCTGGCATTGATGGCGGGCAGGGAAGCGGCGGGAGTTTTGCCGTTCGCTTTGGCTGCGGCTTTGGAGTAGCGGTCGGCGGCGTCGTTGACCGCGGCCACCGCATTCTCCAGCGCGGCAATGTTCATGAACGGCGGGATCGTCAACCGCGGAGGCGGCAATTCGGTCTTCTTGGGATCGGCGACCGCGGTGAAGACGCCTTCGTCGAGTTCGGTGTTGCGCTCTTTCGCCTCGTCCTGCAGCTTCTTGATGTCTTTCTCCAGGTGGTCCACGTAGCGGCGCAGCGCCGCCGCCTCATTGGTGAACTGGAAGGGCAGCACGTCCACATCGGCCAGGCGCATCAGCGCCGTACCCGAAACCTGCGCCAGCGCCGCGCCGTAGGCGAAGTCGGTGTCGGCGAAGTGGGTGTACCAGTAGAAGTCGTCGTAGATGGAGTGGTACTGGGTGCCGTCATCCTCGCCGCCGAAGCCGATGTTCAGCGAGGCAATCCCGGCGTGGTGAAGGAACGGCGTGTAGTCGCTGCCGTCGCCCAGTTCGCCGTTGCGCAGGTCGCCTTTGCGGCGCAGGTCGGCGCGCTGGTCGGGGAAGCGCTCAATGCGCGCCAGGCGAGAGCGCTCGTAGACCGGCATCTTCTTCTCCGGGTCGGTCACGTCGCGCACCACGTCGCTGATGAAGTGCTCCAGGCTGGAGGAGCCGCCGGCGTAGAAGAAGCCGCGCCCGTTGGAGTCGGAATTGATGTAGGCGACGGCGTGCTGCTGCAAGTCGGCGAGGTGTGTTTCCACCCACTCGGTCGAGCCGAGCAGGCCGGGCTCTTCGCCGTCCCAGCCGCAGAGGATGATGGTCCGCTTGGGACGCCAGCCCTGCTTCACCATCTCGCCCAGCGCGCGGCCCTCTTCCAGCACCGCCGACATGCCCGAGGTGGGATCGTCGGCGCCGTAGACCCAGCCGTCGTGATGATTGCCGCGGACGATCCACTCGTCGGGGTAGGTCGAGCCTTTCAGCGTCGCGATTACATCGTGCACCGGCTTGAGCGTCCAGTCGGAGGTCACCTTGAGGTGAACTTTCGCCGGCCCGGGACCGACGTGGTAGGTGATCGGCAAGCCGCCGCGCCACTTATCGGGCGCCACCGGCCCGGCCAGCGCCGCCAGGAGAGGCTGCGCGTCGGCATAAGAGATCGGCAGCACGGGAATCTTCTGGATGGTGGGAATCTCGCTCATCGGCGTGCGCTTGGCATCAGCCGTCGAACCGGCGCCCGGGGTGGTGGGATCGCCGGGGTAGTCGGTGTCCATCACGCTGCCGCGCTGCACGCCGTCCTTGTTGCGCCAGCCGCCTTCGGGAAAGGTGACACCCTCCACGTAGCCATCCTGCTGCGGGTCGGAGTAGATCAGGCAGCCGATGGCGCCGTGCTCGGCGGCGACTTTGGGCTTGGTGCCGCGCCAGGCCGAACCGTAGCGCGCAATGACGATCGCGCCCTTCACCGAGATGCCGAGGCGGTCGAGCTGCTCGTAGTCTTCGCGGTCGCCGTAGTTGACGTAGACCAGCGGCGCGGTGACGTCGCCGTCGGGCGAGTAGGCGTTGTAGGTGGGAAGCTGCTCGCCGGTCTGGACGGTGGTGGGATCGCCGGGAACCACGGGCTCCTGCAGCTTCAGGGTGAAACGCGTGGGCGCGATCATCTCCACCACGCGCTCCTTGGGCGTGGGGAAGAGCACCTGGAAGGTCTCGATGTGGGCGTCGAAACCCCACTGCTTGAACTGCGAAAGCATCCACTCGGCGTTGTCCTTGTCGTAAGGCTGGCTGACGGCGTGGGGATGCGCGGTGAGGCGCTTCATGTACTCGCCGATGCGCTGCGCGGAGACTTCCTGGCGGAAGCGCTGTTCCCAGGCGTGCTGGTCGGGCTGAGCGCCTTGCGCGCGAGCATCGATGGTGGCGGGTAACGCGCCAAGGAATGCACAAATCAATGTCAGAGTGAATCGCCGCATGATGGCTCCTTGAAGAAGAAGCCGGATTCTACGCCGCGAGAATTGCCGGGTTCAACAGGGCCTGTTCACACCCTTCGACTTCGCTCAGGGCAGGCTCCGTACACAAAGGTTCCCCGAAGGCTCATGGTTGAGATTTCTTCGTGTCCTTCGTGGACCCTTCGTAGCCGTTGTGTGAATCGGCCCTGGTGCACCGATCCCAGCCCTGCAGGATTTTCGTACTGAAATACTGAAGTACTGAAATACTGACGTCATGCGTGCTGCCGCCCTCATGCATCCGCGCGCCGACCGCCGCCTGCCGGCGCGCTTTCCCGGAGCGGAGATCGCCGAGATGCTGCCGCCGGGCTGCGAGGCGGCGCTGGTCTTCGGCGGCGACGGCACCATGCATCGTCACCTGCGCGCGCTGGTGGAGGCGGGCGTGCCGGCGCTGAACGTTCCCACCGGCAGCGGCAACGATTTCGCGCACGCGCTCGGCTTGCACACCATCTCCGATGCCGAGCGCGCGTGGAAACAGTTCCTCGAAACCCGCGATAACGTCCGCGACATTGATGTCGCCGAGATTCGATCCCCCAGTACCCAGTCCCCAGCCCCTAGCCCCCTCTTCTGCTGCATTGCCGGCGTCGGTCTCGATTCCGAGGTCAACCGCCGCGCCAACGCTATGCCGGGATGGCTGCGTCGCCATGGCGGTTACGTGCTGGCGCTGCTGCCGGCGCTGGCGGCCTTCCGCGCGCCGCAGGTCTCCGCCGAGGTGCTCGATGCGGCTAACGGGGAGACGATCGCGCGCATCTCCGAGCCGGCCATGCTGTGCGCCTTCGCCAACGCGCCAGCCTACGGCGACGGCATGCGCATGGCGCCGCGGGCGAAGCTCGACGACGGGCTGCTCGACGTGTGCTTCGTTCGCCGCGTCGGCAAGCTGCGCCTGCTGCGCTTGTTTCCCAAAGTCTTCTCGGGGGCACACCTCTCTCTGGAACCGGTTCGCTACCTCCATGCCGCCCGCCTGCGCGTCGAATCCACGCCGCCGCTGGACATCTACGCCGACGGCGAGTTCGTGGCCCGCACGCCGGCGGAGATTGTCGTCCAATCCAAAGCGCTGCGGGTGATTGTTGTGCCGGAGCATTGAGCGGTTTTGTGTCATCCCGAGCGACGCGGCGAAGGTGCGCAGCGACTGAGACGCCCGAGTCGAGGGACCTTGTGGTTGCTGAAATTCATTCCTGCCCTCGATGAAACACAAGGTCCCTCGACTCGGCGCTAAAGCGCCTCGCTCGGGATGACACTTGGAATACCAGCTCAGAATTCGAAGCTGAAGGCTCAAAGCTCAGAGCTCAAGGCTCAAAGCTAAAGCTGCTACAATCGCGCGGTTATGAACGACGATCGCCGCTCGCGCACTTTTCTGTGGGTGCTCATCGGGGGCGCGGCCTTTTTCCTCTTCGTCCTCGCGGTCTTCACCCTGGTGTACTTCACCGTCCGCAACGAGCCCGGCCAGGTCGGCGAGTACACGGTCACCGGCTCCGGCGGCAAGATCGGGGTGGTGGACATCGAAGGCGTCATTCTCGATCCCGAGACTCCGGTCAAG
>DASUBK010000330.1:0-3004 GCA_035763305.1 Terriglobales bacterium
CGTACGTCACCTCGCACACCAGCCTGGGCTGCAATGCCTCCCACTCGCCGCTGCGCTCGGTGCTCCAGCGGCTGGGACCGCCGGGAGCGCGGCCGGAGAAGCCGTCGCCGCCGCGCAGCGGGTCGACGACTTTCTTCAACTCCCGCCGCTGCTCCGCGGAAAAGCTGGAGGTGAAGCCGACGTGGTCGAGCTGCCCGCTCTCGTTGTACAAGCCCAGCAGCAGCGAGCCGACCGTCCCACCCTTGCTGGAGTAGCGAAAGCCGCCCACCACGCAGTCAGCGCTGCGGATGCGCTTGATCTTCTGCATTGCGGTGCGCTCGCCCGAGGCGTACGGCAAATCGAGATTCTTGGCCACCACGCCGTCGAAGCCGGCGCCGGTTAACTCCTTCATCCAGCGCTGGGCGGCGGCGATATCGGTAGTGGCGGGCGAGAGGCGAATGGTGGTGTTCCGCCCGATGGACTTGAGAAACGTCTCCAACCTGGCTCGGCGCTCGCGCAGCGGCTTGCCCAGCCATTCCCGCCCGCGCTCGTCCATCAGGATGTCGAAGGCTATGAAAGTCGCGGGGATTTCGCGCGCCAGCCGGCGGATGCGGCTTTCGGCGGGATGAATGCGCAATAGCAGGTCGTCGAACGACGGCTGCGCTTCGACCAAAATCACGATTTCGCCGTCGAGCACAAACTGCTGCGGCTTCAGCCTGGCTAAGGCCTCGACCAGTTCGGGGAAATATCGTCCCAGCGGCTGTCCCGCTTTCGACTGCAGCAGGACCTCGCTGCCTTTGCGGTACACCAGGCAGCGGAAGCCATCCCACTTGGGTTCGTAGAGCCAGCCGTTCCCCGCGGGAATTTCGGTCACCGACTTGGCCTCCGCCGGGGGAAATGGCGGCCGGATCGGCAGGGCGATTCTGGGAAATTCCACCCGCAACGGTTCGGCAGGAACAGCCGCCTCGGTCACGCGATCCACTTTCGTCTTGGTGCGCCGCATGAAAGGTTAGATGCACGCGGCCGGCGTTACTCCAGAGCCGCCGGAGCGATTCGGCAATCCGAGTTATCCGACCTTTACCGCCAGCATCGATACCGACCCGCCGTCGACGCCCTGCACCGGGAAGGACACCGGCTCCGACACGCCACGCGTGCCAAGGACGTACAACAGCGGCAGGTAATGGTCAGGAGTGGGAACCGACAGCACCGCCTCCCGGCCCAGCTTGTTCTCGTAGTCGAGCAGCGGCGCAGTCTCGTCCGCCAACATCAACTGGCGTACCCGTTGCTCGAACTGGACGGCCCAGTCGTAGGGCTCGACCGGGTGCCCACCCCAGGCGTAAGCATGGAGGTTATGCACCACGTTGCCGCTGCCGACGATCAGCACGCCTTCTTCGCGCAGCGGCGCCAGCCGCTGACCGATCTGAAAGTGGAACGAGGCCGGCTGGGTCTCATCGATGCTGAGTTGCACGACCGGAACATCGGCGCGCGGATAAACATGGCACAACACCGACCATGCCCCATGGTCGAGGCCCCATTGCTCGTCGCGCTGCACCTTGAGCGGGGCCAGCAGTTTCTGCACGCGGGCCGCCAGTCCGGGATCGCCGGGCGCCGGGTACCGCACCTGATACAGCTGTGGCGGGAAACCGCCGAAATCGTGGATGGTCCGGGGAGCGGTGCTGATGGTGACCGCCGCGCCGGGAATGTACCAGTGCGCCGAAACGCAAAGGATCGCCCTCGGCCGTGGCAAGCCGGCGCCAATTTCGGCCCAGCCGCGCGTGAACGGGTTGTCCAGCACCGCATTCATGGGATTTCCATGGCCGAAAAATACCGCCGGAAAACGTATCGACATAGGTAGCGCCTCGCCGGAGTATGTGATGCGCTCGCCGCCGCTGTGGACGCGGCTGCGGCATCCGCCGGCGGCAATCTTGTTATACTCACGCCGAATGCTCGCGGAGATCATCGAAGAAGGACGCGTCCTGACCGACGCCGCTCTGGAACGGCTGTTGCCGCCCGGGACGCAGTTTCCCGCCTCGATTCACCAGGCCATGCGTCACAGCGTTTTTGCCGGCGGCAAGCGCCTGCGTCCCACGCTGTGCTTCGAAGCCGCGCGCCTCATCGCCGGCTGCGTTCCCGACGGCGTGGAGGAACTGGGAGCGGCGCTGGAGATGCTGCACACCTACTCGCTGATCCACGATGATCTTCCGGCGCTCGATAATGACGACCTCCGCCGCGGCCGCCCGACCTGTCACAAAGCCTTTGGTGAAGCGACGGCCATCCTGGCCGGCGACGGCCTGCAGACGTACGCCTACGAAGTCATGGCGAAGCTGAAATGCGCCGCCGACGCCCGGGTGCGCATCATCGCCGAAGTGGCCCATGCCACCGGCACGGTGGACGGCATGATCGGCGGCCAGGTCATGGACCTCGAGGCCGAGCACAAGCGCCCGGACGCGCAAACGCTGGAGTACATCCACCGCTCGAAGACGGGCGCGCTGATCACCGCCAGCCTGGTTTCCGGCGCGCTCTACGCCGGCGGATCGGAGGAGCAGGTGGAACGGCTGCGCTGCTTCGGCCGCGCCGTCGGCCTGGCGTTCCAGATTGCCGACGATGTGCTCGACGTCACCAAGTCTTCGGAGCAGCTCGGCAAGACCGCGGGCAAGGACTTGTCGTCGGAGAAGGCGACGTATCCCGCACTGTTTGGAATCGAGAAATCGCGGGAGATGGCGGCGCAGCAGGTGGAATCCGGTTGTCGCGCGCTGGAGCCTTTCGGCACGCCGGCGGCAACGCTGAAGGAATTGGCCCACTTCCTGGTCGAGCGCGAAAAATAATTCCGCCGGTCGAGGTCGACCGGCCTCCACGTGATGGTTAGAGTTTCGTGGCCACCGCTACCCCGTCGCGCAGCGGCAGGATGGTGGTGAACAGTTCGGGCGTGCTGTACAGCAGGCGGTTGAACTCCAGGATGGCTTTGGTTTCGGCATCCGGATCCGGCTGCACGACCTTGGCGCTCCACAGCACGTTATCAGTGATG
>DASUBK010000331.1:0-7882 GCA_035763305.1 Terriglobales bacterium
AACTGCCCTACGCTCGTGTGCAGGCGCGCAACATCTCCTGTACCGAAATCGGCGGCGATTTTTACGACGTGGTGGACACGCCCGAAGGCCTGGCGGTGGTGATTACCGACGTCAGCGGCAAGGGAATTTCCGCCGCCATCATGGCCACCATGATCCAGGGCATGCTGCGCTCCGATCTCGCCGCGCGCCTGCCGCTGGACCAGGTAGCCGCCGCCGCCAACCGCTACTTCAACCAGCGCGAGGTCGGCGGCAAGTACGCGACCCTGGTCATTCTTCGCCTCCACACCGGCGGGATCTTGGAGTACATCAACTGCGGCCACATTCCCCCGCTGCTGATCCGCGGCGGTTCGGTGTCGCGCCTGCCCAGCGACAACGTTCCCATCGGCCTGCTGCGCGACATCGAGTACACCGCGGGAAGGCTCGAGCTGGCGCGCGGCGACCGCATTCTCATGGTCACCGACGGCGTGACCGAGGCCGCCAACGCCGAGGAAGAGTTCTTCGGCGACGAGCGCCTCGAGGCCGCGGTGCAGGGAGAATCCTTCCACTCCGTGTTTGCCGCCCTCGACCAGTTCTGCGCCGGCACGCCCTTCAACGACGACTGCACCGTGGTGGAGTTGACGTACCTGGGCGAAGCCCAATCGGCAGTGCAGGAGCGCGCCTCCGCCGCCATCGCCGCCGACTAGAGTCGCGCCCGCTGAGCAGCGTGGCGAAAGCGGCGCGCTCCGGTGCGCTCACAAGCTGATAGCTGAGAGCTGAAAGCTGGTGTTTGGCGGAAGCGTGTGCGAGTCGAACGCACCGACGACAGGGCAAACCTGCCGTCCGCCGGTTTTGAAGACCGGGAGGATCACCGGACCCCATGCGCTTCCGTTTTTCAGTGTAGCAGCCGCGGAAAAACCTTAACCACAGAGGACACAGAGGACACAGAGGAACAAGAAATCTTGCATTTCCCTCTGTGATCCTCTGTGTCCTCTGTGGTTTTCTTCGGCTGACGGCTGACGGCTGACGGCCCACCGTTGCCGACACTAACCTCTTGCCCCTGCAAGCGTCTAAAGGGAACGACCACGGGGGAGACGCCCATGCTGGCGGACCTGCGCGACGCGACTCGACAAATCCGGAAGGCGCCGGGATTCACCGCCACAGCCTTGATCACCCTGGCGCTGGGAATCGGCGCCACCACCGCCATCTTCACCCTGGTGCACCAGGTGATGCTGAAATCGCTGCCGGTGACCAAACCCGGTGAGCTGTGGAAGATCGGCGATAAAGACCGCTGCTGCAACTGGGGTGGCTACACCCAGGGTGACGATGGGGATTTCTCCCTCTTCTCGTGGGAGGCGTACCAGTATTTTCGCTCGCACACGCCGGAGTTCTCCGACCTGGCGGCGCTGCAGGCCGGCAATTCAGCCCTTGGCGTCCGCAAGTTCGGTTCCCAGTCGCCGGTGGACACCCGCAACGGGCAATATGTCTCCGGCAACTTCTTCCGCACCCTGGGCGTGCAGCCCTGGATAGGGCGGCTGTTGACCGACGAAGACGACCGCGAAGGCGCGCCGCCCGTGGCGGTGATGAGCTACCGCATATGGAAGGAAAAATACGGCGCCGATCCTGCCGTCGTCGGCGCCGGCTACCAGATTAACGGACACCCCTTCACCATTGTTGGTGTCGCTCCCCCCGGATTCTTTGGAGCCAAGCTGGCCGGTTGGGGTATGCCGGATATCTGGCTGCCTTTATCCGCCGAAATTGCCATTGAAGGAGCGGATGCGCGGCCTAAGGGACCGAGCCGCAACTACCTCGACCTGCTGGGCCGAGTGCGTCCGGGAGTGAACCCCACCTCGCTCGAAGCCAAGTTACGGGTGGAGCTTCATAACTGGCTGGAATCCCACGTTCCTGACATGGCGCCCGGGGCGAAGCAGCTGTGGCAGCAACAGACCTTGCATCTTGTTCCCGGCGGCGCCGGCATCACCGCTCTTCGCGACGAATATGAACAGGGACTCAAGTTGCTGTTGATCGCCTCCGCCTGCGTGCTGCTGGTGGCGTGCGGAAACCTGGCCAACCTGATGCTGGCCCGCGGGCTGAAGGACCGCGCCCAAACCTCGATACGAGTGGCCCTGGGCGCGTCGCGACCGCGCATCATTCGCAAGTCCCTGGTGGAGTGCGTGATGCTCTCCGCTTTGGGCGGAGCGCTGGGCGTTGCGGTGGCCTACGCGGGGACCAGGCTGATCTTGTATCTGGCTTTTCAGAATGGCAGTCCCAACAATTACGTGCCGATCAGTGCGACTCCATCCTTGCCGGTGATGTTGTTCACGCTGGGCGTATCGCTGCTGACGGGAATCATCTTCGGGATCGCTCCGGCCTGGGTAACTTCCCATGCCGATCCCATGGAGGCGCTGCGCGGCGCCAGCCGCACTCTCGGCGGCGGTAGCTCGTGGGCGCAGAAGTCGCTGGTCATCGGGCAGGTATCCCTTTCCGTGGTCCTGCTCTGCGCCGCGGCCCTGCTCGGCCAGAGCCTGCGCAACCTCCAGCACCAGGATTTCGGATTCGCGACCGGCGGCCGCTATATTGCTGCCATCAATCCCGGTTTGAGCAATTACAAGTGGGAGCAGATGGACCCGCTGTTCCGCCAGATCGTGGATCGCATCCACCAGGTTCCGGGCGTGCGCATGGTTACCGCCGCGCTCTACGCTCCCATGTCGGGGGATAGCTGGAACGACAGTATTCGCGTGGAGGGCAGGCCGGAACCGCCGCCCAAGGCAGATACCGCTGCGGGCTTTGCCCGGGTCATGCCGGACTTCTTCGCGACCATTGGCGCCAAAGTCGTGCTCGGCCGGCCCATTACCGACCAGGACACCGCCGCCACACGCAACGTCGCCGTGGTCAACGAAGCCTTTGCCCGCAAGTTCTTCCCCGGCCAGAACCCGATCGGGCAGCACTTCGGACCCGGCAAGATCAAGTATTCCGCGAAATTCGAGATCGTGGGCGTGGTGAAGGACATCCGCTACATGACTTACGGCTACCGCCGGCCGGTGGACCCCATGTACTGGCTGCCGGAGGCGCAGACGGCGCAGTGGGACGACCCGAACTACACCGGGGAGGATACCTCGTCCCACTTCTTGAACAACGTTGTGATCTGGGCTCCCGGGGATCCGCCGGGGATGGAACAGAGCGTCCGCAAGGCTCTGGCGAGCGTGGACCCCAATCTCGTTCTGTACGGCGTCGATCGTTATGACCAGGTGCTGAACAACGACTTCCAGCAGCAGAAAATGATAGCCACTCTGATCTCGCTCTTCGGCTTGCTGGCGGTGGTGCTGGCTGCCATCGGCCTGTACGGAGTGCTGGCCTACATGGTGGAACAGCGGACCAGCGAGATTGGCCTGCGCATGGCGCTGGGCGCGGATCGCAGCCACGTCATGCTGGGGGTGCTGCGCGGGGCCTTGTTGCAGATCGGCATCGGGCTGGCGATTGGCATCCCCGCCGCCATTGCGGCAGGTCGGCTGATGACCACGCAGTTGTTCGGCGTTAAGCCCTGGGATCCGGCCATGCTCGCGGTGGCTGTCATAACCCTTGGCTTGGCCGCGCTGCTGGCGTCGGCGATGCCGGCGCGCCGGGCGGCAGGCGTGGAGCCCATGGTGGCCCTGCGCAACAGCTGATCCTCCAAGAAGAACCGAACCACAGAGGCCACAGAGGCTCACCAGAGATTTTCTTACTCTGTGTTCCTCTGTGGCCTCTGTGGTTTCCTGCTGACAACTGACAACTGACAACTGGCAACTGGCAACTGGCAACTGCTACGCTCCCCGCGCCTTCTCCGTCTTCGGCTGCGGCACGATGCGCAGGTACGGGCGCGGCGCCTTCCACCCGTTCGGATAAATCTTCTTCGCCTCGTCATCAGAAACCGAGCCGGAGATGATCACGTCCTGTCCCGGCTTCCAGTTGGCCGGCGTGGCCACGTTGTGCTGCGACGTCAGTTGCAGCGAGTCGATCACCCGCAGCACCTCGTCGAAGTTGCGCCCGGTGCTCATGGGATAGACCAGGATCAGCTTGATCTTCTTGTCCGGCCCGATGACGAACACGTTGCGCACCGTCATGTTGGTGGCGGCGGTGCGGCCTTCGCACGACTCGCCCGCGTCGGCCGGCAGCATCCCGTACAGCTTCGATACCTTCAGGTCGGTGTCGCCGATCATGGGATAGTTGGGCGCGGTGCCCTGCGTCTCCTTGATGTCCTCCGCCCACTTGGCGTGGTTGCTGACCGGGTCCACGCTCAGGCCGATGATCTTCACGTTGCGCTGGTCGAAGTCCGGCTTGATGCGCGCCATGTACCCCAGTTCGGTGGTGCACACGGGAGTGAAATCCTTGGGATGGGAGAACAGGACGGCCCACGAGTTGCCGATCCACTCATGAAAGCGGATGCGGCCTTCCGTGGTTTCAGCTTGGAAGTCGGGAGCGATGTCGCCAATCTTCAGACTCATACAATCTCCTCGCGGCTAAAATGAATGGTATTCATGATTCGCCAAGGCCGCCTGCGGATTCAGTCCTTGTACAATGCGCTGGATACGCCGAAGGGCGCGAAAGCTCATTTCAGGATAGGGGCGCGCGCTGGGGGTGTCAACGCCGCCGCCCGGGCACGGAAGTGCGATTTTCCTGATTGCAACCGCAGAGGAGAGATGATGACGGCTCGCCGCTTCGCCTTCGTCTGGATGGATGTGTTCACCTCCAAGCCGCTGGAGGGCAACCAGCTGGCGGTGTTCACCGACGCTCGCGGTCTGTCCGACACGGAGATGCAGTCGTTGGCCAAGGAGACCAATCTCTCCGAAACCACCTTCATCTTTCCCCGCGACCCGGCCGCCGAACGCGAGCGCGGCATCCGCGTGCGCATCTTCACCGTGGACGAGGAGCTTCCCTTCGCCGGTCATCCCACCCTCGGCACCGCCACCGCCATCCGCCGCGCCCAGGCGGGCGTGCAGGGCGGGGAAGATGAAGTCGTGCTCGATCTGAATGTCGGCCGCATTCCCGTGCGCTTCACCACCGACGCCCACAGCCAGCTCTTCGGCGAGATGCGGCAGCGCGATCCCGAGTTCGGCCCGCGCCACAACCCCGAGGACGTGGCCCGCGCCAGCGGCCTGGCGCTCGAGGAAATCGCCGCCGACTTGCCGATCCAGACGGTATCAACCGGCCTGCCTTTCACCATCGTGCCCGTCAAGTCGCTGCGCGCCCTGCAGAACCTGAAACTCAACTGGAGCCGCGCCGCCGAGTACTTGGAGCGCAGCCAGGGGAAGTTCTTTTATTTTCTGAGCCGCGAAACCGTCGCCCCCGATGCCAAGGTCCACGCGCGCATGATTTTTTATAACGGCGAGGATCCGGCCACCGGCTCCGCGGCCGGCTGCGCCGCCTCCTGGATGGTGCAATATGGCGTCACCCGCGACAACGAGAGCGCCATCATCGAGCAGGGAATCGAGTGTCGCCGTCCCAGCCGCCTGCACGTGCGCGCGGTGCGCAAGGATGCCGGCGCTACCGACGTGCGCGTCGGAGGAAATGCTGTGGAAGTCCTCCGTGGAGAAGTGACTCTCTAGGCACGCGCCGCCTTCGCAGATCTCTGAAAAATCTCGCTCTCGCCCCGCGTGCGTCACAACGCCAACTATTTTTTTGAATTGGCTTTCGCGGCACTTTACATTGCGGCGGTTCACTTCTACTATCGCCAACGCTCTGGCAGCTCTGGTACACGAAAAAATCCTGATCTTGCAGGCGGCCCCCACACGTAGTGAGTCCCGCCATTCGGAGATGCATGAAGCCGAAGAAGACCATTCTCTGCGTGGACGACAATGAACAATCTCTCTCCATCCGCAAAGTAATGCTGGAAACACGCGGCTACCGCGTGGTGGCCTGCAACAACGCCCAGGATGCCCTGGAGGTCTTCAAAGCCGGCGGCGTGGACCTGGTGCTCAGCGACCTGATCATGCCCGGCGTGGACGGGCACAAGCTGGTCGACGAGATCAAGACCCTTTCCCCGCAGACTCCCGCCATCCTCTTCTCCGGAAAAATCAAGATTTACGAACGCGATCTGCGCGCCGACCTCTTCCTTCCCAAGGGCATGTACGCTCCGGTCGAACTCCTGGAACGCATCCGCCTGCTGCTGGTGCGCAAGCGCGGACCCAAGCGCATCACGCCCATCCTGCCTCCCGACAGCCGCGGCAGCGCCAGCGCGTAAACAGCAGCCATCAGCTGTCAGCCTTCCGCCATCACGGAGCGCACGCGCCCTCGCCTCACAGCTGTTGGCTGACGGGCAATGGAGCGCACGCGCCCTCGCGTGCGTCCTCTCAGGCTGATGGCCGACGGCTCTCTCCCGCCGCGCTGTTGTAAACTCAAAGATTCAAATGCCGCCGATCATCCAGGTCGAGAACGTCAGCAAGGTCTACCACCTTGGCAAAGTCGACGTGCCGGCCGTGCGCGGCGTTTCGTTCAATGTCGAGAAAGGCGAGTTCCTCGCCGTTGTGGGGCCCTCGGGCAGCGGCAAATCCACCCTCTTTTATATGCTGGGCGGTCTGACCCGCGCCGATTCCGGCCGCGTGGTGGTGGACGGCGCCGACTTCAGCCGTCTCAGCGACGCCGAGCGCACCCGCCTCCGCCAGACCAAGATCGGCTTCGTCTTTCAGAAATTCAACCTGCTGCCCACGCTCGACGCCCGCCTCAACATCCAGATCGCGCAGAACATCGCCGGCCGCGACGGCCAGGATCGCGAGTGGCTGGAGCGCATCACCGGCCTGCTGGGCATCGACAAGCGCATGACCCACCGCCCCTCGGAACTCTCCGGCGGCGAGCAGCAGCGCGTCGCCCTGGCCCGCGCCCTGATCAACAAACCCGCCATCATCCTGGCCGACGAGCCCACCGGCAACCTGGACAGCAAGAATTCCGATGCCGTGCTGACCCTGCTGCGCCAGACCAACAAGGAGCTGGGGCAGACCGTGCTGATGATCACCCACAACCCCGAGGCGGCAGCCTATGCCGATCGCACCATTCACCTGCGCGACGGGGAGGTGGTCGGCACCGAGGTCAATCCCCCGCGGCCGCCCGCGGCATCTTAGCTGATGGCGGCTCTGGCCGCCGTTTCGCCGGGAGGAGCGATGCACGATTCCCACCGACCGCCCGCCCCTGAGTTGCAGCAGCCCATTTTGCCCGGCACCGCCGCCTCCGATTACGAGCGCTACCTGCGCACCGACGAGCTGCTCGCCCTGCAAAAAACTCCCGCGCAGATGTCGCATCCCGACGAGCTTACTTTTCAGGCCGTGCACCAGGGCTCGGAGCTGCTGATGAAGGCGGCCGCCTGGGAAATCCACCGCGCCTGCGATTGCCTGGCGCGCGAGGATTATCCGCAAGCCGCCCGCCTGCTGCGCCGCGCCAACCTGCTCCTGGATTACCCCATCAGCCTGCTGCGCATCCTGGAGACCATCACGCCCTACGACTATCAAATGATTCGCGCCGGCCTGGGGCACGGCAGCGGCCTGGATTCCCCCGGCTTCACCTCGCTGCTGCATATCGGGCCGCGGCTGGGCGAGGTGTTTTTTGATCGACTGGAGAAGGCCGGGCTCGCCGTGGAGGAGCTCTATCGCCGGCACCAGGAGTTTTTCGGCCTGCACGATGTCGCCGAGCAGATGCTGGACTTCGACGAGCGCCTGCAGCTGTTCCGCTTCCAGCATCTCAAGCTGGCGCAGCGCATCATCGGCGGGGACGTGGTCGGCACCATGGGCACCCCGGTCGAGATCCTGCGCCAGCGACAGGAACACGGCACGCTCTACAAGCCGCTCTGGGAAGTGCGCAACCACATCACCGCCAGAACCACCGGCGCGCCTCAGAAGTGAGTGAACATTTTTTGATGGAGACCGCTCGTCTCGAGCGGTCC
>DASUBK010000332.1:0-4750 GCA_035763305.1 Terriglobales bacterium
GCGCCAGTACTTCGGCGGCGAGGATCCCATTGGCAAGTACGTCGCACTGGACAGTACCAAAGGGGTACCGAACTGGCGGCAGGTGGTCGGCATCATCGCTGACGTGCGCCAGGAGAGCCTCGACAAAGCGCCCTACGCGGAAATGCTGCTGCCCTACGCGCAGTCTCCCAGAACCTCGATGGACATTGTCATCCGCACCAGCGCGCGGCCAGAAACGCTGATCGCCGCGGCGCGCAACGAGGTGCACGCGCTGGATTCGAACTTGCCGGTTTACAACATTCACACTCTCAATGAAGTGACCGCGCTATCACTTTCCGACCGCAGCTTCCAGACCTGGCTGCTGGGATCGTTTGCCGGGCTGGCGCTGCTGCTGGCGGCCATCGGCATCTACGGGGTGATGGCGCAGGCGGTGGCGCAGCGGACCTCGGAATTCGGTATCCGCATGGCGCTGGGCGCGCAGCCGCGGCAAATCTTGAGCATGGTGCTGGGCAATGCGCTGCGCCTGGTCGCGATCGGGGTGGCTGCGGGGCTGGCTGCCAGCCTGATCCTGACGCGCTTCCTGCGTTCGTTCCTGTACGGCGTGAGCGCCAACGATCCGCTGACCATCGCCGCGGTCAGCGCGCTGCTGGTTGGGGTCGCTTTGCTGGCCTGCTACTTGCCAGCGCGGCGTGCCATGGGCGTCGATCCGATGGTGGCATTGCGGTACGAATAGGGCGGAGAAGCGTGCATGGGGCTCCGCCCGTGGGCCCGCGGCTGTCGAGGGGGAACACGGGTCAGAGACCCGTGCCACACAGACCCGTGCCACACAGACCCGTGCCGCACCGACCCGTGCCGCACGTACTTCCGAATCGCCGAATCGTCTTCCCCCGCTTCTGCATCCATCCTAGGGTTGTGCGCACCGCCCCTTTGGACGTCCGTGCTTCTACGCTCGCGGAGCGCTATCTCCAGGTCCGCGCCATGACCGAGGAACTGGCGGCGCCGCTCTCGGCCGAGGACCAGATGGTGCAGTCCATGGCCGACGCCAGCCCCACCAAGTGGCATCGCGCCCACACTACCTGGTTCTTCGAAACTTTCATCCTGCTGCCGCATGCGCGTGGATATCGCCCCTTCGACGAGCGCTTCACCTTCCTCTTCAATTCGTATTACAAGCGGCTGGGAGGGCATCCGGTGCGGGCGCAGCGCGGCCTGTGGTCGCGGCCTTCGCTGGCGGAGGTCGGCGACTACCGCGCCCACGTGGACCGGCACATCGCGGCCATGCTGAGCGACGGCGTCTCGCCCGAGATCGAGCGCCTGCTGGAACTGGGAGTCAATCACGAGCAGCAGCACCAGGAACTGATCCTTACCGACATCAAGCACGCGCTGTGGGTGAACCCGCTGCAGCCGGCCTATACCGAATCCTCCACTGAGCCGCGATGTCAGGCCGCGCCGATGCAATGGCTGGATTATCCCGGCGGCGAGCGTGAGATCGGCTATCGCGGGGACGGGTTTTGTTTCGACAACGAGACTCCGCGGCATTCGCTCCTGCTGCGCCCCTTCCGCCTGGCTTCGCGCCTGATCACCAGCGGCGAATACCTGGAATTCATGAACGACGGAGGCTACCGCCGGCCCGAACTGTGGCTCTCGGAGGGCTGGGACGAGGCCTGCGGTAACGCCTGGGATGCGCCGCTGTACTGGCACCGCGACGGCGATCGCTGGTTGCAGTTCACGCTGGCGGGCGAGCGCGACGTGGAACCCGCGGAGCCGGTTTGCCACGTCAGCTACTTCGAGGCCGACGCCTACGCCCGCTGGGCCGGCGCGCGTCTGCCGCTGGAAGCCGAGTGGGAAGTGGCGGCGACTGCCCTGCCGGTCGCAGGCAATTTGCTCGAAGAGCGCCGCCTGCACCCCGCCGCGGCACGCGGTTCGGGCCTGCAGCAGATGTTTGGCGACTGCTGGGAGTGGACGGCGAGCCCCTACGTCGGCTATCCCGGCTACCAGCCCGATCCCGGCGCGCTGGGCGAGTACAACGGAAAATTCATGTGCAACCAGATGGTGCTGCGCGGCGGCTCCTGCGCCACGCCGCGATCCCATGTCCGCTCCAGCTATCGCAACTTCTTTCCCGCGCGCGCCCGCTGGCAATTCTCCTCACTGCGGCTGGCGAAATGACCGCAGTCCCTAACATTCCGCTGGCCGGCATCGCGGCCGACGTGCTGGAGGGACTCTCCCGCACTCCGAAATCCCTGCCGCCCAAACTGTTTTACGACGCGCAGGGCTCGGCGCTGTTCGATCGCATTACCGAGCTGCCGGAGTACTACCTGACCCGCGCCGAGCGCTCCATCCTGGAATTGCGCGGCGCCGAGATCTGCGATGTCGCCGGCCGCGCGCTGCAGGTGGTCGAACTGGGCCCGGGCGACGGCAGCAAGGCGGCGCTGCTGCTGCGCCACCTGGCGCGGCGCCAGCTGCGCGTGGAATATGTTCCCATCGACATCTCCCACGAGGCGCTGTTCGCAGCCGCCGAGCGCCTGCACGCCGAGTTTCCCAACGTCCAGGTGCGGCCGGTGGTGGCCGACATTTCCCAGGAATTCAGGCTGCCGGCGTCGCGCGCGCGGCGGCTGGTGCTGTATCTCGGCTCCAGCATCGGCAACTTCGATCCCCCGGCTGCCATCGCCCTGCTCAAGAGCGTGCGCCGCTGGCTGCGGTCGCGCGACAAGCTTCTCCTGGGCGCCGACCTGGTCAAGCCCGAGCCCCTCCTGCTGGCCGCCTATGACGATCCCGGCGGCCTGACCGCGGCCTTCAACAAGAACGTCCTGGCGCGCATCAATCGCGAACTGGGCGGCCACTTCAACCTGGACAACTTCCGCCACCTCGCCCTGTGGAACCCGGCCGCCTCGCGCATGGAGATGTACCTGGAGAGCCTGCGCGGGCAGCGTGTAACCGTGGACCGCCTGGGCCGCTCTTTCCTGTTCCAGGGCGGCGAGCGGATGCACACCGAGAACAGCTACAAGTACACGCTGGCCTCGGTGCGAAGGCTGTTGTGCCGCGCCGGTTTCGAGACCCAATGCACCTGGACGGATCATCCCCGTTGCTTCTCCTTGCATCTTGCTTCCGCGGCCCGATTGCGGGAAGATGTCCCGCCGACTTCCGCCATTCAGGTACTCTGAATTCGGACTGGTCCCGGGTTGCTGGAGGGGCAGAGGCAGCATCCAACCAGATGTCTGATTTGCTTGCGCGCCACGGGTGAGGGCCATGCGCAGTACCTATCGCTCGTTGTTGTCGATGCTAGTTCTTGCCGCCGTTGTGGTGTGGATCTCGCCGGCGGCTGCCCAGACGGACGACGAGGTCCATATCCGGCCGCGGATCGCAGAACCCGCCGCGGCTGCCAGCGCCGCCGCCTCCGTACCCAACGGACCGCTGACCGACCTCAATACCCATACACGTCCCATCCGCTCCGACGTGGACCTGGTCCTGGTCCCGGTGACGATCACCGATCCCATGGACCGGCTGGTTACCGGTCTCGACAAGGAAAATTTCCAGATCTACGAAGGCGACCGGGCGGAGCCGATCCGCACCTTCGCCACCGACGATGCGCCCATCTCGGTGGGAATTCTGTTCGACATGAGCGGCAGCATGGCGGACAAGCTGGAGAAGTCGCGCGAGGCGGTGGTGCAGTTCATGCAGACTGCCAACCCGCTCGACGAGTTCTTCATGATCACCTTCAACGACAAGCCGGACATGATTTCCGGCTTTACCAACGACATCGAGAAGATCCAGGGCAAGCTGGTGTTCACCAATCCCAAGGGGATGACCTCGCTGCTGGACGCGATTTATCTCGGCCTCGACGAGATGAAGCACGCCAAGTACGAACGCAAGGCGCTGCTGGTGATCTCCGACGGCGGCGACAACCACAGCCGCTACACCGAGAACGAGATCAAGTCGCGGGTGAAAGAAGCCGACGTGCAGATGTACGCCATCGGACTCTTCGACAGCTACGGGCGCACCACCGAGGAGCGCTTCGGCCCGCAACTGCTGGGCGAATTGACCGACGTGACCGGCGGCCGGACCTTCACCATCGAGAACCCCAACGACCTCGCCGACGTGGCCACCAAGATCTCCACCGAACTGCGCAACGAGTACGTCATCGGCTACAAGCCGAATCCCAAGCCGCACGATGGCAAGTGGCACAAGATCAAGGTGAAGCTGCTGCCGCCCAAGGGCCTGCCGCCGCTGCACGTGACCGCGCGCACCGGGTATTACGCGGCGGAAAAATAAACTTTTGGGGTTATTCGAGCGGCAGGCGAGGGCGCCTGCCGCTACGTGTGTTGGGGCAGGTTCGACTTCCGCCCCGGCGAGGCGCCGGGGCCTACCTGTTACCTGGACCTCTGCGCCTGCGGCTGCGAAGCAAGGGATCCCCGTACGGCCGCTTCCAGCGCCTGCTGCAAATCGCGCAGGTTCTCCTCCGACGTTAGATAACTGATCACCATCATGCGGATCACGCTCTGGCCGTTCACCATGGTGGTGGAAATCCACCTGCGGCCGTCGCGCGTGACCGCGTCCACCACCGCCTGGTTGTCGCCGTTCTTCACTCGGAAGTTGACGATGGTCAGGTCCGGCTCGGCGGCCAGTTCGAAGTGCTCGGAGCGGCGCACCCAGCCGGCGAACTCGCCCGCCAGCTTCAACTGCCGGTCGATGTGCTCTTCATATGCCTGGCGGCCGTGGACCTGGAACGACAGCCAGAGCTTGAGCCCGTTCATGCGCCGCGACCACTGGGTGCTGA
>DASUBK010000333.1:0-4043 GCA_035763305.1 Terriglobales bacterium
GCATGCTGTCCAGCTTCACCGGCCCGTTAGGCGGCAACTCATCCCACGGCACCAGCGCCACCACCCCCGGAATTCCCCACGACGCCAGCAGCATCCCCAGCGCGCCGCCCAGCGCGGCCAGCACCACGCTCTCGGTCAGCAACTGCCGGATGATGCGCGCCCGCGACGCTCCCAGCGCCGCCCGGATCGCCATCTCCCGCTGCCGTCCCGCCGCCCGCACCAGCAGCAGGCTGCCCACATTCCCGCACGCGATCAGCAGTAGCAGCGTCACCGCGCCCAGCAGGATCAGCAGCGACGGCCGGATGCCCGCGATCACCGCCTGCTTCACATTCCACAAATCCATCTGCAGCCCGGCGTACTCCGGATTCGTTCCTGCGTGCTCCCGCTCCAGTTGCCGCGCGAATTGCGCCACCGCGGCGCTTCCTTGTTGCGCCGTGACTCCCCGCTTCAGCAGCCCCAGGATCCAGAATCTCCGATTCGTGCGATCGGTGTCCGCCGGATCCAGTTGGAACGGCATCCACAATTCGCCGCCCCACAAATCGTAAAAAGGCGGCATCACGCCGATGACGGTGTAGCTCTCTCCATCCACCCGCAGCGCCCGCCCCAGCACGCCGCGATCGCCATGGAATCGCTGCTGCCACAAGCCCCAGCTCAGGATGGTCGTCTTGGGCGCGCCGGGCCGGTCGTCCGCCGCCGTGAATCCCCGCCCCAGCATCGGCTCGGTGGCGCGCATCGGCATCACCTCGTGGCTGACCTGCGTGCACTCGCGGTCTTCGGGGATGGTGTTCACCACCAGGACGCACCGCCCGCCGCTGATCGCGCCCACCGACTCGAACACCCCCGGGATCTGCCGCGCTTCATTCAGCTCCGGCACCGAGTAGCGGAACCAGCGCACGTTCTTCGTCGGCGAGAATCCCCGCACCGCGAAGATGCGGTCGGCGTTCGGCCACCCGCGGATCAGCGCCTCTTCGATCACGCTCAGAATCGTCGCCCCCGCCCCAATCCCCACCGCGATGATGGCCACCACCATCACGCTGAAACGCACGTTCTTGCGCAGCATCCGCGCCGCCAGCGTCACATCCCGCCACAGCACATCCATCCCTCACCCCCGCCTTACAACGGACCCTCGATTACGAATGCACTCCCATTACGGCTGGACTCCCATACGACCGGACTCGTGGCACGGATGGACCGCGCGCGACCTCGCGCGCAACCTTTGCTACCACCCAACTCGCAAACATCTGTCATTCTGAGCAAGGACGTAAGTCCGAGCGAAGGACCCCTGTTCGCGCGACCATCCAAACTCTGGCCCGGCAGTTAAATCGCAACCGGGCTTCCTTTGTATGTTGTTGATTAGGCTTAAAGAACACGTGATGCCCTGTCCGTCTCCGGAACTTCCTCGTCCGCTTCCGGACACCGGCGACTGGCGACTGGCAACTGGCGACCGGCGACCGGCAACTGGCGACCGGCAACTGGCGACTGGCGACCGGCAACTGGCGACCGGCAACTGCCTACCCTATCTCCGGCGTCGCCGCCAGCAGCGTCTGCGTGTACGGATGCGACGGCCTCTCCGTCACCTGTTCCGTGCTCCCCAGCTCCAGGATCTTTCCCCGGTACATCACCGCGATTCGGGTCGCCAGGTACCGCACCACCGGCATGGAGTGCGAGATGAACAAATACGTCAGCCCGTGCCGCCGCTGCAATTCCGCGAGCAAATTGACGATCTGCGCCCCGACGCTCACGTCCAGCGCCGATACCGGCTCGTCCGCCACCAGGAATTTCGGCCGCAGCGCCAGCGCCCGCGCGATCCCGATCCTCTGCCGCTGCCCGCCGCTGAACTCGTGCGGATACCGCCGCAGCGCCGACTCGTCCAGCCCCACTTCCTTCAGCAACTCTCCGACATTCGGCAGCGGGGTGCCCGCATCCCCGCGCCGGTTCGGACCGCCTGCCTGCCAGTCGCCGCGCCGCCGCTCCACTTTGACTCCATGCACGATCTGCGGCTCCCGCAGGATCTCCTCCACCGTCATCCGCGGGTCCAGTGACGCAAACGGGTCCTGAAAGATGATCTGCATATCGCGCCGCAGCCGCCGCAACTCCCGCCCCGACGCCGCCAGCACATCCCGCCCATCGAACCGCACCTCGCCCGACGTCGGCTCGATCAGCCGCAGAATCAACCGCCCCAGCGTGCTCTTCCCCGACCCCGACTCTCCCACCAGCCCCAGCGTCTCGCCCGCCTCGATCTCCAGCGAAACCCCATCCACCGCCCGCACCTCGCCCTTCCCGCGCCCGAACGCCCCCGCGCCCACGGGATACAACTTCGTCAGGTTGCGGACCTCGACCAGCGCCATGCGCGAACAAGCTATCAGCTTTCAGCTCTTAGCTGTCAGCTTTCAATCGCAGTGGTTGTTCTTTAATTTGCTAGGCCCCGGCGCCCACGCCGGGGCGGTCGCGTGCAGCACCCGAAAATACGTAGCCGCAGGCGCCCGCGCCTGCGTCCCTGAATTTCCACTCCATGCTCAGCGTTGTTTAGAATGCAATTAATGTTCCCCACCTTCCTGGTCCTGCTCCTCAACGGCCTCCTCTGCCTTGTCCTGCTGCTCCTCCGCGGCCCCGACGCCGCCCTCCTCATCGCCTCGCTGACCTCCACTCTCGCCGGCTTCGTCGGCCTCGTCGCCTGCGGTCTTCGGCGCCTGACGACGCGAGCATGAGGCTTTTCCTCTCGGCGAGCCTTCGATAAGCCGCGCTACTCTCGACGGCAGGGCACGGCTTCAGCCGTGCCGTTGAATCGCATTCGACTCGGCGGCTTTAGCCGCTGAGGCTCTCCGCGTTGCTGAACCCCGCTCTCTCCTGTTAAAATCTACGTTTGCACTACGCAAATGAAGGATTTCTGTTATGGCTCAGACCTGTGACATCTGCGGCAAGGGTCCGCAATTCGGCAACAACATCAGCCACGCCCACAACGTCTCCAAGCGCCGCTGGAACGTCAATCTTCGCCCCGTCCGCGCCCGCATCAAGGGCGCGACCAAGAAGATCCGCGTCTGCACCTCCTGCCTGCGCAGCGGCAAAGTGACCAAGGCGTAATTGCTCGAATTCCTGATTCAAAAAAACTGCCCGCGTTGCCAGGGCACCAGCCGCTACTGGCACGACGCGGGCATTTTCCTGGTCACCAGCTCCGCCCCCGAGAACGCCTCCGGCGGAATGGCCCAGGCCGCCGCCGTCATCTGCCCCGACTGCGGCCTCATCGAGTTCTATTCCCCCGGCGCCGCCGTCCTCAAGGAACTCCCCCAGGCCCAAATCCCCACCGAGCCCGGCGAGCAGAAGTGATCTGAGATTTCAGATTGAAGATTTCAGATTGAAGATTGGGGACCGATTTCAGATTGAAGATTTCCAATTGATGGTTCCCGCGTTGCGATGCCTGCCGCTGCTGTCGTCATCCTGAGGAGGACGTAAGTCCGACGAAGGATCTATGGATCTGTTTTGCAATCCACGCCTTGATTGGACCGCGCGCGACCTCGCGCGCAACGCTTGCTCCTACGAGAACTCTCAATGCACCCAAGCTGGACTCCAACACCTGTCGTCCTGAGCGCGTCGCCAATCTTCAATTTGAAATCACTTCACGTCTTCAAACCGCACATTCATCACCGGATACTCTTTCCAATCCTTGTAATCGAAGTGCCACCACTCGTACGCATACACCGTGAATCCCTGCTTCTCCATCGCCGCCCGCAGCACCCCGCGCAGCCTCCGCTCCTCCTCCGTGCCTCCCGCATAATCCGCGTACGCCCGCTTCGACATCTCGTCGTACCCGCTGGGCATGCGCACTTCCTTGCCCGTCTTCAAGTCGTACAGCGTGATGTCCACCGCGCAGCCGCGATTGTGCTTCGACCCTTCCTTCGGATCGGCGACGAAAATCTTCTTATCGTCCGGCGTCCCGTCCCAGAACATCTTGGTCACGTACCACGGCCGGTAGGCGTCGTGCACCAGCAGCCCGTAGCCCTGCTGCTGCAACTCCGCGTTGGCCCGCACTACCGCCTCCGCCGCCG
>DASUBK010000334.1:0-6420 GCA_035763305.1 Terriglobales bacterium
ATCTACTGCTTCCCACGAGCCGATGCAAGCGGGCGAACCGCTCATTGGGCGGGGATTTGCACTTCTTTACAAACAGCTGTCAGACTATCAGCTGTCAGCCATCAGCCAGGCGGAGGAGCGTGGGTGCAAAAGACGTGGCTCGCTCGCTCTCGCACATCGGCTGAGGGCTGATAGCTGATAGCCGACGGCTCTCTTCCCCCTTGCATCCCCCCGGTCCTGTGACTATTATTCGCGCCACACACCGGCAGCGCCAGGCCGCCGGCGAGGATGGCATCACCGGCCGCTCTTCCGGCCGGGCGCACACAAGGGGTGCACATGCGCGAGGGAACTCGTTCCAAGGCTCCGGTGGATTCCGCATTAGCTGAATTGGCTCTCTGCTTCCGCACGCTGGGCTGGATGCTGGTGGGGATTGACTGGCTGATCGTGGTCTTCATACCCGTCGGCCTGACGGACGGCTCCACCCTGTGGGCGTGGTGGTTCGCCATCGAGGCCCTGGTCGGCCTCTCCCTGGTCGTGATCGGCAACGCCATCGGCGAGCCGGAACAACTGCCGCACGCCGCCCACGAGCCGCAGCAGCACCGCGCCCGCGCGGCCTCGGCAAGCTCCAGTCCCGCCACGGCCAGCTAGCCGCCCGTCAAGACTTTCTGCGATATGGTGGGCTATGGGTGTGTTGATTGGGTGATGGTGTGATTTGGTGATTGGACTGGCTTCCCAAGCAATCACGAAATCGCCCCATCACCCCATCGTCTTCTATCTTCCCGCCCCTGCCGCGAATCCTCGGCTGCTGCCGAACGCTCCCTGCACCAGCTCCGGCGAGAAGCCGTTCGGCACCTGCTGTTGCGCCGCGTAGCGATATAGCGCCACGGTGAAGATGCTCTTCACCGCCGCCGCCACCGACGCCAGCGCCACCATGTACAGCACGAATACCGCGATACCCGCCAGCGGGTGCACCATCCACCCGGCCGCCGCCAGCGCCAGGCCCGGCAGCAGCGCCACCAGCCAGATCAGCGTGAAGCTGAAGCCCGCCGCGAATTCTTCGCCCCAAGTCTGCTTGAAGAGTTGCGCCGAGCGCTTCACCGACTCGATTACGTCGTGGTCCTCGAAGACCAGCACCGGCACGATGAAGTAGGTGATCAGCGTCCAGGTCGTGCCCAGCAGCCAGACCACGATCTTGCCCAGCTTCTGCGCCCGCTCCTCCAGCATGCGCAGCAGCAGCCCGACTGTCGCCGCCACCGCGGCCCACATCAGGATGCGGCCCAGTCGCTGGTTGGCGGCGCGCAGGCCGTCGGTCAGCGTCGCGTGCCCGCCCGACAGGCAGATGCTCGCGCAGGCCACCAGCGCGCAGTTGAAGTACACCACCACGAAGTAGTTGGCGAAGTAGAAGAAGAACAGCACCACGTACTGCGCCACCGTGCCCTGTCCGTTCTGAATGGACGTCGCCGCGCCGCTGGTGAACAGCGGAATGGCGAAGCTCAGGCTGACCGCGATCGCAGCCAGCGCGCTCATCACGGGAAACAGCACCAGCCGCTTGTCGGCCGCCAGCACCGCAAAACTCTGCTTCACCAGCATCCACGACCGCGAGAACTTGCCCATGCCTCTCCTCCTGAAACGAAGTTATTGGGCCCGGGGCCGCGTCCTCTTGCGCGCCAGCCCTGCGAGTTCCTGGTCCGTATCCGGCAAGAAATATCCCACCACGATGCCCATGCCCTGCGCGTGCGCCTCCTGCGGAGGCTCGTAAGAAGCCGTAACTTTCAGCGTGTTGCCCTTGGCCAGCGGAACGCCGTCGGGCAGGAACGGCATGATCGGCATGGAGACGATGTGCCCCTGCGCATCGATCTGCGACTTGAGGATGGCGATCGGCTCGGCGGCGCCGGGTTGCTGCAACACTAACTGCGTGCCGTAATCGTGCAGATGGCCGCCGACTCCCAGCAGCCGGCCGGGATAGGCGAGCTTGAAGGAGCCGCTCAACGTCAGCCCGTCGGCCGGGATATCGAAGTCGGAGTTGCCGCACTCCTTCACGTCGAACCAGGCCGGATAAACACTGTGCAGCTCTTCGCCGGTTTCCGCGGGAACATACTGCATCCTCACCCTGAGCATCACGTCGCTGTAAGACGCATCGGTGGGGTTATGAAACATGGTGGTGATGCGGATGCGGTCGCCCTTGTGCACGCGGTAGCCGACGCCGGGCAGCGCCGGCCAGTCGTTCATCTCCCCGCCCGCGCCGAAGATATGCTCTTCCTTGTTGGGGCAGAGAAAGTCCGAGCGTGCGGTGTTCCAGAAGGCGACGTGGTGCACCAGCCGCCCCGGGACCTTGTCGCCCTTCGCGTCCTCCAGCGACGGATGGTAGGCGGTGATCCAGCCGTCGAAAGGAATGGTCAGAATCTGCGGCGCCAACTGCTGCGCGTGCATGTGGTCGGTGTGCGCGGGGAGCGAAATGGGACCGATGCGGACCGTCAGAGCATGCAGCGTGGGATCGTCCTGCACCTGGATCCGCTTCCCGGAAGCCATGCGCATCCGCGAATGGTCCATGCCCGGCATCGACGGCATTTCCTGCTGGGCCAGGCACAGGGTGGAGAGCAGCAGCAGGGCGAGATAGCGCATGGGGGACTTCCGATGGAAGAATTCAGATTGCAGATTGATGTTTTTGCACTCCCGAAGAAATTGAATATTGAAAAATGCATATTGAATATTGTCAGAGCGGATGCCGTCGTCCCGGCCAATCTTCAATATTCAATTTTCATTATTCAATTCCTTCGTCCCCGGCCGCGCGCCCGAAGAGCCAATCTTCGATCTGAAATCTGCACTCTGAAATTCTACGCGCTGTGCTTGGCCATGGGGCGCTTGGACGCCAGGATGCCCAGGATCTCCTGCAGCCCCTGGCGCACCCGGCGCAGGTCGGGGCGAGCCCCCTGCGGGAACGGCAGCCCGGATTGCAGCTTGGCGCTGCGCATCTCGGTCTTCAACTGCTGGCGGGCGCCGGCGATGGTGAAGCCCTCGTCATAAAGCAGCTTCTTGATGCGCAGCGCGTTCTCCACCTCGCGGCGGCGGTACATGCGCTGCCCGGTGCTGCTCTTGCCCGGCTTCAGTTGCGGGAACTCGGTCTCCCAGAAACGCAGCACGTAGGCGGGAACACGGCACAACCCCGACACTTCGCCGATGCGGAAGTACAGCTTGTCGGGGATCAGGACTTCGTCGCGCGAATTCTTCTTCTGCGTCGCCATGGGGGAAAACAGCAACTTCGCTTGCGTTTTTCTACCACTCTATGGCGTGAGAGACAACTGTTTCTGCAGGATAGCTTTGAGCCCTCAGCTCGGAGCCCTGAGCTCTGAGGCAACTGACAGCTCTCAGCTTCAGCCGTCAGAGCGGCGATGTGCTCTCTCGGGCTGAGGAGATCAAGCTCAGAGCTCACCGCTCCGAGCTCAGAGCCTGGAAACGAAAAAGGCCTCCGACTGTGGAGGCCATCTAACCCTCTTCAGGAGCCCGATTGCGACTGCTCCGTTGCTTAGTGTTTCTTCTTGGCGGCCTTCTTAGCCTTCTTCTTTGCCGGCATATTGTTCCTCCTCAGAACTATTCTCCCGTCAGGGCCCACTGGCTGCACTCGTTGCCTATTTGTAGTACCTGCAGCCTAACTGCCACAAGATATTGCGGGTATGTGTCGCCGATGTCAATAGATTTTTTCGCCAACTTGGTGCAGGCCACGGTTCGCCCTCTTCCCTTTGCGCTCCTTGCCGTCGGTTGCGGTTTCGTCTTTCCTCTTGCAGCGGGACTGCCCACTAGCCACCGACCACCATCGACTGTTCTAATTCCTCCATGCCGCCGCGCGATCCCATCGAGTTGGAAATTTTCAAAAACATCTTCCACTCCATCGCCGAGGAGATGGGAGCGGCGCTGCGCCGCACTGCCTTCTCGCCCAACATCAAGGAGCGCCGCGATTACTCCTGCGCGGTCTTCGACGCCGCCGCCAACGTGGTTGCCATGGGCGATCACATGCCGGTGCATCTCGGCTCGATGCCCATGTCGGTGCGTGCTGCCATCGACAAGCTCACCCTCGAACCCGGCGACATCGCCATCCTCAACGATCCCTTCTGCGGCGGCACTCACCTGCCCGACATCACCCTGGTCATGCCGGTGTTTATCGGCCGGTCGGTCAGTCGGTCTCTCGGTCGCTCTTCGCGACGCAAATCTCGACGACCGAAAGACCGAAAAACTGAAAGACCGGATTTCTTCGTCTCCTCCCGCGCGCACCACGCCGACGTCGGCGGCGCCCACGCCGGCTCCATGGGCGTGTCGCGCGAAATTTACGAAGAGGGCGTGCGCATCCCGCCGATCAAGCTGATGCATGGCGGGAGCATGGACGAAGGCGTGCTCGCCCTGCTGCTCAACAACGTTCGCACCCCGCGCGAGCGCGAAGGCGACTTGGGCGCGCAGATCGCCGCCTGCCATACCGGCAGCACGCGCCTGGCGGAAATCTCCGCCCGCTACGGCCTGGAGCGAGTCGAGCGCGCCGCCGCCGAATTGCTGGCCTACTCGGAAGAGATCATGCGCGCCTTCCTGGCGCGTGTTCCCGCCGGCCGCTACGAGGCGGAAGATTTCCTCGACGACGACGGCATCAACGATGATCCGGTGCGCATTCGCTGCGCCATCACCTTCCGCCGCGTCGCTTCCGCCAAGCGCGGGCCGCTGGTCACCGTCGACTTCACCGGCACCGACCCGCAAGTCGCCGGCAGCATTAATGCGGTGGACGCAATCGCCTGGTCGGCGTGCTTCTACGTCTTTCGCTGCCTGCTGGCGGAGGATGTTCCTGCGACCGCCGGCCTGATGCGGCCGATCGAAGTGATCATGCCCGCGGGCACGGTGATCAACTCCCGTCCTCCCGCCGCAGTAGCGGGCGGAAACGTCGAGTGCTCGCAGCGCATCGTGGACGTGCTCCTGCGCGCGCTCGCGAAGGCCCTGCCCGACGCAATCCCCGCCGCCGCCAACGGAACTATGAACAATCTGACCATCGGCGGCATGGACCCGCGCACCGGCGAACCCTTCGCCTACTACGAGACCGTCGCCGGCGGCATGGGCGCGCGCCCCGGCAAGAATGGCGTGGACGGCATCCACTGCCACATGACCAACTCGCTCAATACTCCCGCCGAGGCGCTGGAATACGCATACCCCTTCCGCATCACGCGCTACGGATTGCGGCGCGGCAGCGGCGGGCGCGGCCAATATCGCGGCGGCGACGGCATCGTACGCGAGGTGCAGGTGCTCACCGACTCGGAGGTGACGATTCTGTCGGATCGCCGTAAGCGCGGCCCCTGGGGCTTGCAGGGCGGCGAGGATGGCTTGCCCGGCAAGACCGAAGTCCTGCGCCACAGCGGCGCGGTGGAAGAATTGAAGAGCAAGGACACCCGCCGCCTCGCCGCGGGAGAGCGCGTGCGCGTTTCATCCCCGGGCGCGGGAGGATGGGGAAAATAATTGGGTGAATTGGTGATTTGGTGATTGTTGATTGCGTTGGGAGCCGGTCCAGTCACCCAATCACCAATTCACCCATTTAGAAAGCGACTTATGACGCTGGCAGAACAGTATCTCGACGAAATCCGCCGCCAGATGCGCGGCTACAAGCGCATGGCCGACAATGCCATCAGCCAACTGCACGGCGACGAAATGTTTCGCTCGCTCGATCCGGAGATGAACTCGATCGCGGTGCTGGTGAAGCACATCGCCGGCAACATGCGCTCGCGTTTTACCGACTTCCTCACCTCCGACGGCGAGAAGCCCGATCGCCATCGCGACCAGGAATTTGAGTTGACGCGCGGCACCGCACCCGGCGAGGTCCTGCGCTGGTGGGAGCAGGGCTGGCAGATCGTTTTCGATGCCATCGCATCGCTCAAGCCTGAAGACCTGGAGCGCACCGTCACCATTCGCGGCGAGCCGCACACCGTGCTGCAGGCGCTCAACCGCGCGCTGGCGCATTACGCCGGCCACATCGGCCAGATCGTCTTCCTTGCCAAGCACCTGCGCGGCGCCGAGTGGAAGACGCTCAGCATCCCTCGCGGCAAATCGGAAGAGTTCAACGCCAGGCTGAAGGCCGACGCCGGGCCGAAGCAGTTCGAACGCGGCGTGCCGAAAGACGGCACGCCCGGCAGCTACAAGCCAATGCATTAGAAGCTGTCAGCTATCAGTTCTCAGTTTTCAATCTCTATCGAGCAGGTAGGCCCCGGCGCCGTCGCCGGGGCTGGCTCATGATGTACCCCAGCATACGGAGCCGCAGGCGCCCTCGCCTGCGGGACACTGTGCACCGCTACAATATTCGGCAATGCCTGAAACCACTGCGCCATCGGCACTCGGAGCGGATGTCGAGCCCTCGACCTTCTCCCTCCGCCAGCGCCTCGCGCTGCGGCTCCTCTCCGCTGCCGGCACTCTCCTGATCCG
>DASUBK010000335.1:0-5663 GCA_035763305.1 Terriglobales bacterium
CCACGAACGCACCTACGACTTCCAGGGCGACGTGGCCAACAACATCCCGCTGCAGCAGGGGCAGCCCGATCCCAACGAGCCGGGAACGGGCTACCTGTGGACTTCGGCGGCGCGGCACCATCTCACCTACCGCAATTACCAGGAGTTCATTCCCACGGCGTGGTGCGACTCGCCGCCGAGTTCGTGGGGCGGAGCGCCGCGTCCGGAGGACAACTGCCCGGCGGGCAAGTACCTGCACAAGGGCGATCCGCTTCCGGCGGAGTTGCAGTACCCGGGGCAGCCGGCAACGGTGGAATTTCCCTGGCTGGTGCCGGTGGTGGCGCACAACAACG
Organism: Terriglobales bacterium; assembly: GCA_035763305.1. GTDB lineage: Bacteria > Acidobacteriota > Terriglobia > Terriglobales > Acidobacteriaceae > DASUBK01. Next base: position 333 of record DASUBK010000335.1, read on the forward strand.
CCACCAAGCCGGAGCTGGTGGGGCACTTCAATCCGCGCTACGCGGACTTCCGGCTGGATTATCCCGACCAGTACCGCGCCAACATCTTCCTGAACGAGTTCGCGACCTGGGTAAACGATCGCAAGAACGGGCGCGACACCATGCCGCAGCTCATCACCATGGCGCTGCCCAACGATCACACCAGCGCGCTGCGACCGAACTTCGGCACGCCCGACGCGCTGGTGGCCGACAACGACCTGGCGCTGGGGAGGATCGTGGAGGCGATCTCGCACAGCCCCTACTGGGACGACACCGCCATCTGCGTGCTGGAGGACGACGCCCAGGACGGCGTGGACCACGTGGACGCGCATCGCTCGATCGCGCTGATCATCAGCAAATACGGGCCGGCGAAGGGGACGGTGGAGTCGCACTTCTATACCACGGTCAACATGGTGCGGACCATCGAAGCGCTGCTGGGGCTGCCGCCGATGAACAATAACGACGCGCACGCGGCGGTGATGGCGCCTCTGTTCAGCGGCGACGGCAGCCAGGCGCCCTTCACGGCCAATACGAGCAACCGGGAGAACGGGCGGATTTACAAGGTGAACCCCGCGCGCGGGGCGGGAGCGGCGGCGTCGGCGAAGCTGGACTGGTCGCGGCCGGACGCGGCGAACAACGTGGTGATGAACCGCATTCTGTGGCGCGCGGCGATGGGGAAGAAGAAAATGCCGGCAGCGCGGCATGCGGTGTTCCCGGCGGGGGCGAGGGCGGCGGATGAAGATGACCGCTAGAAGGCTATCCCCCGTCTGATTGAGAGTGTCATCCCGAGCGCAGCGAGGGATCTGTTGTAGACACCAGGCGACTCGTGGCGATTCCATCAGATCCCTCGCTGCGCTCGGGATGACCGCGTTTGAGGACCCGGTGGGCTCCCGCAGCCGCGGACCAGGACGCCGGCAGGACAGCCGGCGAGACGCCGGGGTTACCCAATGCCGCACGCGAGGGCGCGTGCGCTCCGGCACAGCCGATGCGGCTGTGCCACACCAGGGGCGCGGGCGCTGCCCGAGTACAATGGCGGCGTGAAGCGGGGAAGAACACGGACGATTCGCGGGGCGCTCCTGCTCTGTCCCCTGCTGCTGGGTTCGCTGCTGCTGTGGGCGGCGGAGCTGCCCATTACTATCGTCGACGAAAATAACGTTCCGGTGGACGGAGCGCTGGTCACGCTGAGCAACACGGCTGGGGCCGTAGCCGCGCGCTGCGAAACGGATTACGCCGGGCGCTGCCGCGTGTCACTGCCCGCGGCTTCCTACAAGCTCAGCGCCTCGAAGACCGGCTTCTACCAACTGCTACAAGCCGACATCCGCCCCGGCGCTCCGCTGGAGCTGGTCCTCACGCACGTTCACGAGGTAAAGGAGACGGTCAACGTGACCGAGTCGGTGCCGGAGGTAGACCCGCAGCGCACCGCCGACACGCGGCGCATCGACGCGCAGGAAATCATCAACGTCCCTTATCCCACCACGCGCGACATCCGCAACATGCTGCCGCTGATTCCCGGCGTGGTGCGCGGGCCCTTCGGCGAGGCGCACATCGCCGGCGCGCAGGTGTACGAGAGCGAGTACATGCTGGACGGCTTCAACATCAGCCAGCCGGCGACGGGTTTCCTGCAACTGCGCTTCAGCGCCGACGCCATCCGCTCCATCGACGTGCGCACCAGCCGCTACTCGGCGGAGTACGGGCCCGCGTCGGGAGGCGTGGCCAGCTTTGAATCGGCCATGGCGGACGACCACTACCGCTTCAGCGCCACCAACTTTATTCCGTCAGTGCAGTTCAAGAAGGGCCTGAACTTCGACAAGTGGGTGCCGCGGGCGACGGTTTCCGGGCCGATCGCGCGGGGCAAGGCGTGGTTCCTGCTGGCGCCGGAGTTCGAACTCGACCACAACATTCTGAAGGACCTGCCCGACGGCGCCGATACCAACACGGTATGGCGCGGCAGCAACCTGCTCAAGCTGCAGTACAACCCCACGCACCACGACGTTGTGAGCGGGGATGTGCTGGTCAACTTCCGGCACTCGACCTACGACGCGCTGTCGCTGCTGAACCCCATCTCCGCGACCACCAACAATAACTACTTCGCCCACTTCGTCACCTTGCGCGAGCAGCACGTGTTCGCCGGCGGCGCGATGCTGGAGATCGGCGGGGCCTCGGCCGCCTTCACCAACCACGCCATTCCACAGGGCACGGCGCCTTACGTCATCACTCCGAACGGCGTGAACGGCAATTACTTCGAGAATTTCCGCACTACCGCGGGGCGGGCGCAGGGCATCGCCAACCTGTACCTGCCGCCGGTGAACAAGTGGGGGCGGCACCAGTTTCAGATCGGCACGGACGCGCAGCGGCTCAACTACGACAATCGCGTCACCCGGCAGCCGATCGAGATCGTGCGCCAGGACGGCACGCTGAGCAGCCGCATCGTATTCTCGGGACCGGCGAACTACAGCGTGCCCAACGTGCAGGTGTCGGGCTACGTGCAGGATCGCTGGTCGCCGGTGGACCGGATGGTGATCGAAGGCGGGCTGCGGCTGACCGGGGACCACATCGTCAAGGGCGTCTTCTCCGAGCCGCGGGTGGCGGGCACGGCGATGGTCACACCGAAGACGAAGCTTTCGGCCGGCGTGGCGCTGCTGCACGACCCCACCGACCTGGAACTCATCAGCCGCGCCTATGCCGGCCAGCGCACGGCTTATTTCTACGGGCCGGACGGCACCACGCTGACCGGCGGGCCGGACGTGACGTCGTTCCACCTCGATCCGGCGGGGCTGCACTCGCCGGAGTTCGTCAACTACAGCGCGGCGCTGGAGCGGCAACTGTGGTGGGACACCACCTTCAGCGCCGAGTACATGGTGCGCCAGGGACGCAACTCGCTGCAGTATTTCAATCTCTCCAGCGACGTGTTCAGCGGGAATTACGAGCTGCGCAACCAACGGCACGATCGCTACCACTCCTTCCTGGTGCAGATGCGGAAGCGGCTCAAGGGCGATCACGAGGTGATGGTGTCGTACCAGAGGTCGTCGGCGCGCTCCAACGCGCTGCTGAACTTCACCGTCGACAACCCCGTGTTCAGCGCCCAGGGGCCGGGGCCGCAGTCGTGGGACACGCCCGACCGGTTTCTGTCCTGGGGATGGCTGCCGGTGCCGAAGACGAAGAAGTGGGACCTGGCGTATACGCTCGACTGGCACACCGGGATACCGTTCACGGTGGTGAATGAAAAGGACCAGGTGGTGGGACCGATCAATTCGTATCGCTTCCCTAACTTCTTCACGCTGGACCTGTTCGCGGAGCGGCGCTTCGGGGCGATCGGGAGGAACTGGGCGCTGCGAGGCGGTTTCGAGAACATCACCGGCAACGCCAACCCGGGGATCGTGTTCAACAACACCAGTTCGCCGAACTTCCTGCGCTTCGGACAGTTCGAGGGGCGGGCATTCACGGCGAGGATCCGGTTCCTGGGGCGGAAATAGGTTTCGGAGGTTTCAAAGGTTTCGGCGGAAACATCCGAAACCTTCGCAACCTCGGAAACCTTCTTCTATAATGCCGGGTTCGGCAGCACGATTTTTCCGGAGAAGACGATGCCCAGCGTGGCCAGCATTCCCGCTCTCAAAGACAGCTTTTCGCAACTGCGCACCCGCATGGACAAGGCGGTAGAGGACTTCCGCAAGGAGATGGCGTCGGTGCGTACCGGCCGCGCCAACGTGCACATGCTGGACGCGGTGCAGGTGGAGTACTACGGCTCCATGATGCCGCTGAACCAGGTGGCGCAAGTGCACGCGCCGGAAGCGCAGCTGATTACCGTGCAGCCGTTCGATCCCACGGCGCTGGCCGGCATCGAGAAGGCGATCCGCGGCGCCGACCTGGGGCTGAACCCGATGAACGACGGCAAGCTGATCCGCGTGCCGGTGCCCGCCCTTACCGAGGAGCGGCGCAAGGAGATGGTCAAGCACCTGCACAAGGTGCTGGAGGAGCATCGCACCGCCATCCGCAACATCCGCCGCGACGGCAACGAAGCCATCAAGAAGACGATGAAGGACAAGAAGATCACCGAGGACGACGAGCGGCGGGCTCTGGAAGAGCTGCAGCGGCTCACGGACGACGAGATCAAGAAGATGGAAGAGATGAGCAAGTCGAAGGAAAAGGAAGTTCTCAGCGTCTAGGAATTGCCGATTGCCGAATTCCGACTGCCGATTGTTGTGGCTCGATTCGCACCCCTGATGTTGTCATCCTGTCTATAACGACATCGTGCAGGTCAAGGGTTTTGTGAGCACACTCCGCCGTCGACGCGGAGAAGCGCGCCATTTTGCTCTGGTTGAAGACCATCGACCAAGGCTCGTCTGTGTAATCATCGGGTGGAACCAGGTTCCACCACCCATCTATTCGGCCCTCGACTGCGGCACATGATTAGCGATTCGAACTCCCATCGATCACGGGAGGCAGGCTGCCCACTCAAGCGTCCGGCGCTTACGCGCCACAGGATGACTCGGGCTCACCTGCATGACGAACCGGGAAGCTGCGCCGCATCGCATCCCAAGCGCAACATCCAGTACATCTTCATCAGCAGCTTGCGCGCCACCGCTACTTTGGCCACGCCCTTGCTCTTGCGCATCGCCAGCCGTACATAGCAGCGCCGCAGTTGCGGATCGTGGCGAGCCGCTGACTGCGCGGCCTCCACCAACAAGCCGCGCAGGAAGGGCGAGCCCTGCTTGCTGATGTGTCCCAGACGCTGCTTGCCGCCGCTGCTGTGCTCACTGGGCGTCAGCCCGGCGTAGCTAGCCACCTGGCGCGCACTGGCAAACCGCTCCACCGGTCCCAGCGTCAGCACTGTCGCCAGCGCCGTCACCGGACCCACCCCCGGCTGTGTCTGCAACCGCACTGCCTGCGGACGCCGCCCCGCCTCCTGCTTCACCGCCTGGTCCAGCTCCGCGATCTGTCGCTCCAGCTCTTCCAGGCTGGCCAGCAACTCGTCCCGACGCCGCGTGGCCCACGGTCCCAGGGACAACTGCTGCAGCATCTGCCGGCCGGCCGCCGTCCACAGCTTCCGCCCCCGCCGCATCCCCTGGTTCAGCGCCAGGGCCTGCAGCTGGTTCTTGATCTGGGTCGCCATCCGCACCCGCTTGGCTCGGTGTACCAGCAACTGCCGCACATCTCGCTCCTCCGCCGTCGGTACCCAGATCCGCGGAAAGCGTTGCTCCCGCAACAGCCGCAGCAGATGCGCCGCATCCCGCCGGTCCGTCTTCTGCCGTCGTACGTAGCTGGCGCGGATGGCCGCCGCATCTCCGATCCACAACTGATGGCCGCACTCCGCCA
>DASUBK010000336.1:0-5304 GCA_035763305.1 Terriglobales bacterium
GTTCTCTTTGTCCAGCAGCCGCAGCACGATCTTCTCGCCCCACAGCGTGGGCAGCGAGCTGACGCGGTAGTCCAGTTGCTTCTTCTTCCCGCCCAGGTTCAGCTTCAGCATGATGCGGCCGTCCTGCGGCAAGCGCTTCTCGCTGATGTCCAGCTTGGCCATGATCTTGATGCGGGAGGTGATGGCGTCCTTCAGCTTGACCGGCGGGCTCATGATGCTCTGCAGCATGCCGTCAATGCGGAAGCGGACCCGGTATTCCTTCTCGTAGGGCTCGATGTGGATGTCGCTGGCGCCGCGCTTCACCGCGTCGGTCAGGATCAGGTTCACCAGCTTGACGATGGGCGCTTCGTCCGCCGCCTTCTCCAGGTCGGAAAGCGCCAGTTCCTCCTGCTCCGCCTGCAACTCGATGTCGGCCTCGCCTTCGGTCAGGCCGGCCATGACCTTCTCGAGGTCTTCTTCCGAGGTCGCCACTCCGCCGCCGTAGGCCTTTTCGATGCCGTCGAGAATCGAGCTCTCCGACGCCACCACCGGCTCGATGTTGAAGCCGGTCATGAACTTGATATCGTCCATGGCGAAGACGTTGGTGGGATCCACCATGGCGATGGTCAGCGAAGCGCCCACCCGGCTCAGGGGCAGGATCTGGTAGCGCTTGGCGGTCTCGTAAGGGATCAGCTTGACTACGGTCGGGTCAATCTCGAAGTAGGTGAGATTGATGGCCGGGACGCCGTACTGCCGGGAGAGGAAATTGGTCACGTCCTCGTCGGAGAGGAAGCCCAGCTTGACCAGGATGGACCCCAGGCGGCTGCCGCTCTCCTTCTGCGACTTCAGCGCCTGGTCCAATTGTTCCGGGGTTATTACCTTCTCCTTAACAAGAAGGTCACCCAGCCGTTGCGACATCCGTGGCTCTCCCTATCTCGCGCACACGCTATTCGAGGAACCGCGCCCTGCAAAATTGCAGGCGTAGAAATCTTCGGGGGAAGCAGAGTTCTACCTGAATAGCGCGAATCGTATGCGGGCTGACACAAATTGTCAACGAGGGATTTGTTGTAGAACCAGTAACATTTCGTCGTTTTTTCCCTGTTTTTCCGGCTGCCTGATACCTTCGTTACCTGCACCACCGCTGGTGCACTGGTGCCGGGAGGTCGAACCGTTCCTTCCTCCCCTTGGCGCCACTCTCCTCTGCGCCGCCGCCATCCGGGCTTCCCGCCTTTTGGGCCTCAGCGCCGCCCTCGACACCTGGCGCCGCCTTCCAGGCGGCGGGTCCCGTTTACTTCGTAGCTATCATGGCTGCCGCCGGCACGGCCCACCTGCTACCCTTCCCTGCGTGCGCAACCCCGACGCCCTCCGCGCCATGTACCGCGTCCTCTACCGCGCCTGGGGACGGCAGCACTGGTGGCCCGCCGCGTCCCCCTTCGAGGTCATCGTCGGCGCCTTCCTTACTCAGAACACTGCCTGGACGAACGTCGAAAAGGCTATGGCAGAACTCCGCCGCCACCGCGCCCTCTCTATCTCCGCCATCCGCCGACTGCCGGTCGATGACCTGGGAACCCTGATCCGCTCTTCCGGCTACTTCCGCCAGAAGGCCGCCCGCCTCAAAGGCTTCGTCGCCTTCCTCGATCGCCAGTACGGCGGCTCCTTATCGCGCATGCTCGCCCAGTCGACCGGCGAACTGCGCCAGCAACTGCTCTCCCTCAATGGCGTCGGCCCGGAGACTGCCGACTCCATCCTTCTTTACGCCGGCAACCACCCGGTGTTCGTCGTCGACGCCTATACCCGCCGGATCCTCGATCGCCACGGCATCATGACCTACAACGCGCCCTACGAGAAAATTCGTGGCCTCTGCGAACAGGCGCTGAATCATGTTTCCTGTCTGGACCCGTCCGAAACTGATACTGAAACTGAAACGGAAACTCCCGGGCATTCCCCTTCGCGCATGAGTACCGCCGCGCGCTGCCCCACCGCCCAGGTCTTCAACGAAATGCATGGACTCTTCGTCGGCGTGGCCAAGAACTACTGCCTGAAGTCGAAGGCCCTGTGCGGCACCTGCCCTCTCAGCCCGCTGCTCACTCGCACCCACCGCGACCGCCTGCGCCGCGAAGGCTTACTAGCTTCGGCCCCAGCTCCGGAAGCCGCCGAGAACAAGCTAAGAGCTCAGAGCTAATGGCTCAAAGCTGGTGTAGCATACGGCGCGCCCCTGGGGGTGAGCATGCTCGGGACCATGATGCCTTTTCCGCTGGCGCTGCCCTGCGTGCTGGAGCGCGCCCGCCAACTCTTCGCCCGGCAGGAAATCGTCAGCCGCCGCCCCGACCGCACCTTCGTGCGCTATACCTACGCCGACTTCTGCCGCCGCTCCCGCGCCCTCGCCGAGCAACTGCAGCGCGCCGGTCTGCAGCGCGGCGACCGCGTCGCCACCCTGATGTGGAACCACGCCCCGCACCTGGAGTGCTACTTCGGCGTTCCCTGCGCCGGCGGCGTCGCCCACACTCTGAACCTCCGCCTCCATCCCAACGAGATCGCCTACATCGCCAACCATGCCGGCGATCGCTTCCTCGTCGTCGACGACGTGCTCCTGCCACTCTTCGAGAAGTTCCGCGACCAGGTAAAGTTCCAGCGCGTGCTGGTCCATTCCTTCAGCGGCGCTCCCGTCCCTGCCGGGTACGAAAATTACGAGGACTTCCTCGCCGGCGCCTCGGGCAATTTCTCCTATCCCGAGTTCGACGAGAACGAAGCTGCCGCCATGTGCTACACCTCGGGCACCACCGGCAACCCCAAGGGCGTTCTCTACTCCCATCGCTCCATCGTGCTGCACGCCTTCGCCCTGTCGCTGACCGACAGCATGGGCATCGGCCACAACGAAGTCGTCCTGCCGCTGCAATCCATGTTTCACGCCGCTGCCTGGGGCTACCCCTACGCAGCCGTCATGATGGGCAGCAAGCTGGTCTTCCCCGGCCCGCATCTCGACGCCGCCAGCGTGCTGGAGTTGCTGACCAACGAGCGCGTCACCGTGACCGGCGGCGTCCCCACGGTGTGGATCGGCGTGCTCGAGGCCATGGAGAAGAATCCCGGCCGATGGAAATTCGCTCCCGGCCTGCGCACCATCATCGCGGGAAGCGCGCCGCCGGAGTCCATGATGCGTCGCCTGGCACGCCACGGCATTCAGCCGCGCCACCTGTGGGGCATGACGGAAACTTCGCCGCTAGCCACCATCTGCTATCCCAAAAACCACTTCTGCGACTGGAACGAGGACCAGATCGCGCAACTGCGCACCAAGCAGGGCCTGCCGCTTCCCTTTGTCGAGATCCGCGCCGTGGACGACGACAACAAAATCGTGCCTACCGACGGCGTCACCATGGGCGAACTCGAGGTGCGCGGCCCCTGGGTCGCCGGCTCCTACTTCAACTCGCCCCAGGACCAGCATCGCTGGACCGCCGATGGCTGGTACAAGACCGGCGACATCGCCACCATCGACGACGAAGGCTACCTCCAGGTCACCGACCGCGCCAAGGACCTCATCAAGTCCGGCGGCGAGTGGATCAGTTCCGTGGACGTGGAGAACGCGCTCGTCGCGCATCCCGCAGTGCGCGAGGCGGCGGTCATCGCCGTGCCGCATCCCAAGTGGGCGGAACGTCCCATTGCCGTGGTGGTCAAGCGCGACGGTGTAGCCATCGGCGAAGCCGACCTGCGCGACTTCCTGCTGCAGCACTTCTCCAAGTGGCAGGTGCCCGACGCCTTCGTCTTCGTCGACGAACTTCCCCACACCTCCACCGGCAAGATGCTGAAGTACGAACTGCGCAAGCGCTACCGCGATTGGGACTGGAGCAAAGCCGTCGCCAGCGACTAGTTCCTGGAGATACCGATGAACCGATGCCGCCGAATTCCGGCGCTGCTTGCAGTCCTGGCGCTTCTCTCGATCTCTTCCTTCGCGGCCGACAACCCGCCGCGCACCCGCATCGTCATGCTCGGGACCGGACTTCCCCGTCCAATCCCCGAACGTTCCGGCCCGGCCACCGCCATCGTCGTGGACGACCGCGCCTACCTGGTGGACTTCGGACCCGGCGTAGTGCGTCGCGCCTCCGCGGCCGCCGCCAAGGACATCCCGGCTCTCGATCCCAAGCAAATCAAAGTCGCATTCGTCACCCACCTGCACTCCGACCATACCGCGGGCCTTCCCGACCTGATTCTCACTCCCTGGGTCATGGGCCGCACCGATTTGAATATCTATGGTCCGGAAGGCACCGAGGAGATGGTGTCGCTGGTGATGCGCGCCTGGCATCGCGACATCTCCATCCGCACCGAAGGGATGGAGCGCCGGCCTCCGCTGGTGGTCAACGCCCACGACGTCAAACCCGGAGTCGTGTTCAAGGACGACAAGGTGACCGTCACCGCGTTCCCGGTCGCGCATGGCCAGTGGAAGCAGGCCTTCGGCTACCGCTTCGACACTCCCGACCGCAGCATCGTGATCTCCGGCGACACCAGTCCCAGCGAGGAACTCCTTCGCAGCTGCCGCCGCTGCGACGTGCTCATTCACGAGGCCTACTCGCCCACGGCCCCATCTCCTCCGATGCCGGACTGGAAGGCCTACGCGGCGAAGTACCACACCTCGACCTCACAGTTGGCGGAGATCGCCAACCAGACCCAGCCCGGGCTCTTGATCATCTACCACCAATCCGACCGTGTGCCCGACGAGCAGGTGCTACAGGAGGTTCGCTCCGGCTACAAGGGCAAAGTCGTCATGAGTCACGATCTGGACGTCTACTGACTCGGTGTTCCGGCCCAGAACTGGACCCTTCGCGTTACGCCATCTCTTACCAGAAACTTCTTGCGCCGCACCTGCGTACCGAGGATTAGGCCCAAGCCGATCACCGCCCCGCCGGAGGCGCCTATGCCATCGCTCAAACAAACTGCCCGCATCGCCGGCCTGTGGTACCTGGGCTTCGCGCTGGGGCCGTTTTACCTCATGTACGTTCCCTCGCAGACGGTGGTGCGCAATGACGCTGCCGCCACCGCCGCCCGCGTCCTGGCGCACGAGACGCTCTTTCGCTGGGGAATTGTCACAGAAATCCTGGGCAGCGTGATCTTCATCGGTTTGGCGCTGGCGCTCTATCGCCTCTTCGAAGGCGTGGACCGCCACCGCGCGCGCCAGTTGGTCGGATTGGTTCTGGTCTCCGCCACCGTCGGCCTGGTTACCGCCACCCTGAGTGGTGGCGCACTGCTGCTGTTTCGTGGCGGCGATGCATTCAGCGCTCTGGACGCGACTACGCGCAACGCTTTCGGAATGCTGCTGATGCGGACGCGCAGCCAGGC